>NZ_CP119677.1:2891666-3195000 GCF_029318685.1 Ruminiclostridium papyrosolvens DSM 2782 | reverse complement strand
TGTTGGATGCACAAGCTTGGTGAAATCAAGTTTGAAAACAGACCTTCCAAATTTCCTGCATTCGTTGAGGATGTAAGGAGAATATGCGGTACAAAGGAATTTATATTTGGTCTTGAGGATACCAGAGGCTTTGGTAGAAATCTGGCTGCTTATCTTGTTGGCAGAAGGTATGACGTTAAACATGTAAACCCTGCCTATACTAGTGCGGTTAGGCTTTCAAACCCTATTGTTTTCAAGGACGACTCCTATGATGCTTATTGTGTTGCAAGAGTTTTAAGAGATATGGTAGACACTCTGCAGGATGCCAAGCATGAGGATATTTACTGGACTATTCGGCAGATTGTAAAAAGACGTGACTTGATTGTAAAGAGTAATGTCATGAACAAGAACCAACTACATAGCCAGCTTTCTTACGCATACCCATCCTACAGGAAGTTCTTTGCCCTTATTGATGCCAAGAGTGCACTATGCTTTTGGGAGAACTACCCTTCGCCTGAGCATGTGAAGGATAGCACTCCAGAAAAGATATACGAAACCATAAAGCCTGTACATCAAGCACTGAAAATACAGCGTGTCCATGAGATTATAGCCATGATTGAAAAGGATGGGGACACTAGGAAAGATTAACAGTCTGAAAGAGATTTTATCGTCAAGAATATAGTCAAGGAAATCAGACATAACAAGGAATTGATTGCAGAAATAGACTATGAATTGAGGAAGCTACTGCCTTTAACAGGCTATAAGCTTCAGACAATGCCGGGCATTGACCTTGTAACCGAAGCACAATTGATATCTGAAATTGGAGACATTAACCGTTTCCCTGACTCAGACAAGCTTGCTAGATTTATGGGGCTTGCTCCCGTACAATTCAGCTCTGCCGGAAAGGGCAAGGATGAAAGGTGTAGAAATGGCAATAGGGCATTAAATGCTATATTTCACTTCCTTGCAATACAAATGGTGGCAGTTTCATCATCAGGAAAGCCAAGACATACGGTATTCAGAGAGTATTTTGAGCAAAAGGTACAACAGGGCAAAAACAAGCCACAGGCTTTAGTTTGCGTTGCAAGGCGGCTTGTGAGGATAATTTACGGCATGATGAAATCAAAGACGGAATACAGACCATATCAAAAAGATTAGTCAGAATTGATTCAAAAACAGTAATATAAGTGTTGGGAGTTATTTGCATTTTTTAATTGAGGAATTGGGACAGGAATTATATAATGAGGATAGTTACTGTAGTGAGGGAACGGGTAAGGCTGTTGCTAATAATGTTGCAGATTTTGAAAGATATAGGTCTTCTCTAGCTGCAAAGGAAATAGTTAATGCTGAACGAACTGGTACCGCTTTATCAAAATCTGACCCTGGACATCTCGCAGCTAGCTTTATACCTGAAGAGCAACTTGCAGCAGGTAGGACATTTAGTATCCGTGGAGGAGATAAAGTAAATAGAACTCTTCTTCAAACCAAAGGGGAACTTAATGGAAAAAGTGGTATATATGAATACATATTAGAACCAAATGGACAGGTATCACATCAACGCTTTATTCAAGGTGGTATAATTAATGGTATTCCGAATCAAGTTGTGAAATAGGGAGGTAAATAATGGACGGTTTAGCGATATCGGTAGATTATGATTTTGTATCAAAGCAAGTTAAATTAACATGGAAGGACATTCTATACGGAATTGAAAAAAAGTACCTTCCACCAGACGCTGCAATTGAACATGCTATTACTGAGGTTTCTTGTAATGACGATTTCCCTCAGCAAGTAATGGATTTAGTATCTTTACATAAGAGTGAATCTGAATCAGTTTATCCATTTTTAATGAAGTTAGCTAATCAAGTTACTGATGAAAATGATGAAATCATGATTGAGAAATGGTTGTATTTATTATTAGAGTGGGTATATAAACATAAAAATAGCTATTCAGACCCACTTAGTATAGTTGAACAGCTATATGCTGACTTTGATTATCCAGAGCTTATTGCCACTTTTATTCGTTATATGCCATCTGATGAACCTGATTTAGGCTCATTAGAATTAAATGAGGCACGTCTATATAAGAAGTGGAAAAGCTACTTGGATAGTCAAAAAGAGCGGTTTTCGAATAAGATTGAAGGGGATTTTAACTACTAAAGAACATGCACTGTAGAAATGGTCACACAGTTTAGGCTGATGTGGCCTTTCTTCTTATCACGATGGTAGACATAAAATTCAGAAAATGCAACCGATAGAGAATATACTTTAGAATACTTTATACTGCATTTTTATTTGCCGTAGTAATATATATAAAACAACTTATATCAAAGGTGTTGCGGTTTGCAACTAATGAGCAAGTAAAAAATGAGAATATTGTTGCAAAATGTAATAGATAGCTTCAAGCATCTTTAAGAGGTTTTAACAGCCACCTTAAAGACCACCTTTTAAACGCCAACAAATAGCTACTTGCAACCTATATCGACCACCTACCTGTCACACGATGGCTCATTCCGACCACCTAAACCTAACCACTCCACCGCCGGCATTGCCGGCGGTTGTGCTTCGGCACGGGGCGCTCTGCGACCACCTCTCTTTAACCAGCACCAAAATCATAGGGATATAGCACAATTTGTTCGGAAAAGTGCTTAAAGGAACAGTCGTTCAAATTGCCCTCAAAAACCTTTTCAGTAATTGCAGAGGTATTTGTATCCTAAAGAGATTGAAAATCCGATACAGGGGCAATACGTCGCCAAACAAGGGTAAGCAATTTGCAGTTTAAGACGGTGGCAGAAAAAAGAAAATACTCCATAATAGTTAATTTTTAACCTATTAACCATTATGAAGTATTCAATATTTATATCATCAAAAAACTATTTACAACGTTTATTCAAATGTTAAACAGCAGTTATAAAAGGGTCCCATTGTATAACATGTGTACCGTTTATAAGAAGCTTTATTTGATATGTTGAGGTTCCTTGATTAAATGCGCGCCCCATCCAATAAGTATTGTCATCTGATGCAGGTTGTGGACTTCCTTCTCCACCGAATACATTTCCGCTTGAAATCTGGAATCCTGCTATGGACACTACATCCTGTGTATCAGGATCGATAGGATTAACCAACCATGATACATAATCTCCTGCATAGCATTTTGTGCTCAGTTCCAGAGTGCCTTCATTACTGCTTCCGACTTCGGCGCGATTGTCTATCATGAATATTCCTCTTGTATCTCCACTTAGAACTCTGGAAGTATCCACTGTTATTACTATCTTGGTTTGTGCTCTTATCTGGGCTTTTAAAACAATAGTATCAGTCATTTCTTGTGACCTCCTTTACTTTATTTAAAATATTATCCATTAACATTCAGAACAGGATTGATTTTTAATGTTACAGGGTTTTTATAACTTTCGGTAATAATAATATTGATGGGTGTCTGATTGCTACCCGCATTTTCTGCTCTCCCTACCCAAACTGTGTTTGTGTTATCTGAAGCCTTTGGTTGTCCTCCGTATCCCCAGGCAAGAGATTGGTCAAAGCTTGTAATAGCAACTGAATCGTGAGTATCGGGATCAATAGGCAATATTCTCCAGCAAATATAGTCGTTAGTGTTACAGTATGTATCCAGACAGGCGGTTCCCTCGTTGTAGCTTTTAGGTGCTCTGTTATCTACCATATAAACTCCTTGGGTTGAACCTGTCCTTGCCTTTGCCGTATCAACGTAAATAACAATTTTTACATTACAATCTGACGGGGATGGTGTTGAAGCTTGTGTCATTTTAAACTCTCCTTTCGGTATCTGGTTGATTTTGTCATTAAATGATATCATTTGTTGAACCCATTATACGTCATTAAATATGACATGTCAATATGTGGATTATATTAAATTAATTGCATTATAAACAAATATGAGTAATAAAAAAGACATTTATAATATACAATTAATTAGGAAATATAGTATAATAAATGTCATAAATAATGAAAATTTTATTGCTAAAAAAACTAATTTATATTATTATTTGAATTATTAAAAAATTTTTCAATTTTTTTAGTTGGTAAAATGTCATAATACGGTATAATAATTAAATAAGCATGACGGTGAGGAGGCCGATATGGAAGAACAATTCAAAGTAATTATTATTGATGATGAACCGGGAGTTATTGATGCAATAAAAGCAAATCTTTCGTCCGAATATATTGTTGATGGATTTGTGACTTCAAAGGAAGGCATTGATGCAATAAGGGAAAATAATTACGACCTCTTGATTTTAGACTATTTTATTGATTCCATGAATGGAAAACAAATAACCGAAAAGATAAGAAAAACAGATGATGAGCTGTACATTATGCTTCTTACCGGAAGAGCTGAAGAAGCTCCGGGTTTGGAGACACTTAAAAATCTTGATATTCAGATGTATTGCGAAAAATCAGCAAATTTTGAAGAAATACTGATTATGGTTGAATCAGCAAGAAAATCTGTAGAACATTCAAGAAAAGAAGGAAGCTTTGGTATTCGTTTAAAAAGGTTAAGGAGAATCCATAACATAAGTCAGGAAGAATTAGGTAAAGTCTTAGGTGTAGGCCGCACAGCCATAGCAAACTGGGAAACCAATCAAACTGAGCCTACAGGGGAAAACATAAAAAAACTCGCAGAACTTTTCAGAGTAACAACAGACTATTTGCTTTGTTACAAGGCCAATTTTGGAGATACCCCTAATCTGGCAAAAAAATAGAGGTAAGCTTTTATGCTTGAAACACTAATAAAAATACTAATTTATTTATTTTCTGCAGGAGTACATTTAGTACTCCTAATGAGAATAAAGAGTATAAAATATTCAAGGCAGCTGCATCATATCTGCGCTTTGAATATTTTTATACTGTTTATGTGGACTATACTCGCGTTGTCAAATATTATATGGGACAGTATTACGGGACACAAAATATACTTTATTTACTTTTTGGGTTCAGTCTGTGCATTTATTCTACCTGCAACTCTCATTATACTTTGCATACTCTTGGTAAAGAACAAAATCAGCTCTCTTGCAACGTATATACTGATTTGCATTCCCCCTGCAACAAGTACGGTAATGCTTGTTACCAATAGCTTTCATAAGCTTTTTATAAAAGAAATTTCAGCAGATGCCAATACAATGGTGTTTGGGAGCTATTATTATGTTCATTGTACATGGCAATTGGTTTATGCAACTTTTGCGGTTTTATACCTTGTATATTTCAGCTTGAAATACACAAACTGCCTTACAAAACAAATACTTTTTGTAGTATCAGGTATAATCATGCCTATAGCAGTAGATTATGTGGTATATCTGAACTATTTTTCAAATCTGCCTATTTCATTGCCGGACAGCATACACGCATTGAGTTATTGCTTTACAACAGTGTGTTTGGCAGTTGCAATAAGAAAATACAGGTTTCTTGATACCCTTCCTATTGCAATAAGGAGTATAGTAGACTACATAAGCGATTCGTTTGTAGTAATAGATTATAAAAATAAAATTCTTGAAATGAACAAGAACTTTAAAAGAGAATTTGGCTCAATAATAAAGCAAAATGAGAGTGATTTTTCTAAAGTCATGAGTAATGACAATTTTTATAATCTTAAAAATCAAATATCCCAAATGACTTCTAAGGGGGGAACACACCAGAATACCAAATTTGAGCAGGAATTCTTAATAAATAATACCGTACGCTACTTTGAAATAGAAATTATACATGTATATGCTCATGAGCAATATATTGCGATACTTATATTATTTCATGACATGACAGAGCATATGCAGGTGATAAAGCTCATGGAAGAGAATGCAAAACAAATGATTGAAAAGGCAAGATTAGTTTCGTTGCATAATCTTATAGGTGGTATTTCTCATAATATGAAATCTCCGCTGATGTCATCATCGGGAGGTATTCTTGCTCTGAAAAACCATACCCGCAAAATAGAGAACCTGATAACTGATATGAATAATAGTGGGGAGTACTCTGAATATCTGGAAATTGTATCTGACATGAGAAAGTGGGAGGACTCAATAAAAAATTACCTTGTTTATATGTCAGACATAATTACCGCAGTTAAAGAACAGGCGGCCAGTATGATTGGAAACCAGAATAGAAGATTTGAAGTTAAGGAGGTGTTCTCAAAGCTTGAACTATTGTTGGATTTCGAGTTAAAAAGGTCCAATTGCAGCCTAAACAGTATTATAAATGTTAGTGAGGATACTTATATAGAAGGAGACATTTCTTCATTGACTCAAATTCTTGGCAACGCAGTAATAAATGCGACACAGGCATATAGTCAAGGCGGTGTAATTAATTTGATAGCCGACAAGAAGCCCGAAGGTATTTTATTTACTATACAGGATTTTGGAAAAGGAATTCCAACAGAGATAAAGGATAGAATTTTTAACGAAATGGTTACAACTAAAGGCAAAGATGGCTCAGGTCTTGGGTTGTATTTTGCAAATATTGCCATTAAAAGTCAATTTAGAGGTTCTATATCCATTGAGTCGGAAGAAGGTAAAGGAACTACAATATATATAACCATTCCCATAAAAATGACTAATTGATAAACCTTATAAAATCTGCTATAATTATACAAAATTTATAGTTTTTTAAGGGAGGAACGATTTATGTCTTTTATGGGAGCAAGAGTGGCTGTTAAAACAAGTAACGGCGAATACCTATGTATCGAAAAAGTTAACAATTTGTTAACATCAGGTATGTATGATGAGACAAGACATGATATTATTTTTACTGTACCGGCGGCTTTAAGCGGTACATACATACAAACACATACCAGAGATTTGCTCAGTGTTGCTGATGATGGACACATCAGAATTAAGCCCAGCAATGAAAGTATTACAAATACAGAAACATTTGATTTCATTTGCCTTGGGATGAATAAGGTTGCAATAAGAGCAAATAACGGAAAGTTTGTAAGCTATAAGAAAGATAATAACAAGAAATTATGTGCAGTAAGCGACACCATAGGTCCTGATGAAATCTTTGAGATTATAGTGGTTTTCAGATAAAAAAGAAGATTTAATAAGCATAGCAGCCGATTCATAATACTTTTTCGGTTGTTATGCTTATTGGGAAGTAAGAAATAATAAGGCTAAATAAGGGGATATATCCTCAGTGTAAAATCATCATTTCTACAATCTTTACCCTTGAAGTATTCAATTTTTCCTAAAACACTTTTAAGTAATACATTTTTATCTTCAATGTTTTTTAGATTTTTATATATCTTAATAATTTTTGTTATACCACTTTGAATTTCTTCATTGCCTGGTTTTTGGCGAAGAGCTTTATTATTTAGTTTGTTTATGTTAGACATAGATTGTCGGAGTTCATCAATTTTGCTGTTAACCCTAATAAGTCTTTGATTAAAATCCTCTATGGAATAAACACCTTTTTCCAAAAGACCGTAAACATTTTCTTTTTGCAAAAAAGTTTCCTTCAACTGTTTTTCAAGCATAGCAGCACTATTTTTTAAAGCAGACTGACTGCTGTTGTTCTGTGGCAACTCTCCTGAAAATTGAAAAGTATATTCAGTCAGGTATTCACTAAGACTCGACAGCACACAGTTCTCTATATAATCAAACTTACTGCTTTTATTACCGCATTTATTGATGCATACAAGATGTGGCTCTGAATTGAGGTATGGTCTATATCGCATTTTAGCTCCGCAAACTCCGCAAACGATTATTCCTGCTAAAGTATTTTGAAGGCCGGATGACTGTTTTGTGTGAGTTTTACTGTTATTATTCATAATGCATTGTGCCTTTTGATAGGTACTATCTGAAATCAGTGCGGGATGTTTTCCGTCTGCCAGAATCCAATCCTGTCTGGGTTGGGTCTTTTTACTCTTTTTTTTGGGAAGACGATTGCTTGTTGTTTTTCTCCAGGCTATTTTCCCGGTATAAACAGGATTTTTCAGAATAGCTGTTACTGCCTGACAAGTCCAGTTATTACTTTTATTTGTTTTAACACCCATATTGTTGAGCCTTTGTGCAATAATTTGACTGCCAATTGATTCATTTACATACCACTCGAATATACACTTTAAAATTTCAGACTGCTGGGGATGGGGTTCCAAAGTACGTCCTAATTTCTCTTGCTTTATAATATAGCCAAAGGGCGGGTAGGGTGAATTGTAGTTGCCGCTGTTTACTGAATGAATAATTCCTCTTTGAAGACGCTTGTTAATCATTTTGTATTCCTTGCGGCTCATGAAAGCTTCAAATTCACTGTATTCCTCGTCAAACTCATTGGAAAGGTCATATTCCTTGTCCGGTGTTATAATTTTTGTATTTGTATTTTTAAAGGCTTTAAGAATAATTCCCTGTTCTTCCATATCTCCACGACCAAGTCTTTGTAAATCCATTACCAGTACAGCATCGTAAACACCGGCTTCAACATCTTTTAGAAGCTCCAGCATAGCAGGTCTGTAAAGGAGGCTTTCACCTGTAACCAGTTCCTCATAGATATTTACAATACAAAGTTCTCTATTTCTGGCAAAACTCAACAAATCGTCTCTATGCTTTGAAAGTGTTTCACCTTTTCCCAGTTCTTTTTCCATTCTCTCGTCTTCTCTTGATTTTCTTAGATAAATGCAGGTTTTTACCATTTAAAAACTCCATTGAAATAATATGTATTAAAATTCTATGCTAAAAGAGTCCTTGTTAAAACGTTGAAAAATGTATACGGGACAGACCATGGAAAATAGACTTGTAGTAAGGAGGAGTATTTATGTCGTATAAAGTAATAATTACACCAGATATAACTCCTGAAGAAAGATTAAAGAGACTTAACAATGTTGGAGAGGTTTTATCCAGTATAACAGGGTACCAATGCAAATATGTGACAAGGGAAGAAGTATTGAATAATAAAAAAAATACAAAGGCACAAAACAGGACTAAAATTTCACCTGCCAAAAGCAGCAGTACACGCTTATATCCATGATATAAGGTACAACGAGCGATACATTAGAGACATATCAAAAAAAATAAGAGCTAATCTCAGGTTTAAAATTGAGCAGGGTGAATACATAGGAAATGCGCCATTCGGGTACGTGAAATCGGTAAATGAAAAGAATAAGCTGGTAATAGACAGCAGAAATGCACCTGTTGTAAAAGAAATATTCAGCTTATACAGAAAGGGATATGGATATTCTGCCATAGCAAATATGCTTAACCAAAAAGGATATCCGTCGCCCTCGTCAAAAAATTCTGAAATACCTATAACGCCATGGAATCAGGTTGCAGTTCAGAGGATTTTATGTAACCGGGTATATATTGGAGACACGGTGCAGGGAGTCAGTGAAAAAATAAGTTTTAAAAACAAAAAAACCAGAAGGCTGCCCTTTGACAAATGGATAATAACAACTAACACACACGAACCCATAATATCCAATGAAGAGTTTGATGAAGTTCAGAAATTGAGAGCTAAAAAAAGGTCAAATCAGGGGTACAACCGTAATGTAACACATCTCCTGAGTAACCTTGTCTATTGCGGAAAATGTGGTAAGGCAATGTATGTCCGGGTCAGAAAAGACAGGCCGGTGGGCTATATATGCAGCTCCTATTCCAAAAAAGGCTGCGAAGCATGTTCAAGCCACTATGTTACGGAAGAGAGTATTATTGACATAGTAACAAAAGAACTGCTGGAACTCCTGTCAAATAACGAACTGATTGATAACCTGAACCTTAATTATAGCAGTGAATATGTAGAGAAGGAGCGTCTGCTGCACAGTATAAAAAGATTTGAACAGCAGATAATCCAAAAACAAAAGCAGCAAGATATTTTGTATAATGACAGGCTTGAAGGACGAATATCGGAACAGCTATTTTATAGAATGAATCAAAACCTTGAAACCCGAATTGCAACAATAAGGCAGGAAGTAGAAAAATTAAAGAAAGAAGAAACAAAGCAGTTGGATAAAGAGCAGCTGATTAAAAATTTTGTTACCAGAATAAAAACACAGGGAATTACCAGAAACATAATTGAATTAATGGTTAATAAAATAACAATATTTGACAATAAAGATGTACTCCCAGAAACAGATGGGACTTTGGAGGATACAGAAAGCGGCTGCATAGTAATCGAATATAACTATAATAACTGGAAACAGCAGACAGATAGAAAGTGAGAGCATAAAAAAATAAGGAAGTATCGCAAAACAGAGAGTTTCACTGTTTTAACATCGATACTCCCGTATAAAATTATATCAATGATTGCTTCCAAGATATTTGCAAGAGTTTATAGCGGCTCATTTTAGGATATTTTACCGGCAAACGTCTGTAAATATCTTTAACCAAGCTTCCATTGATATAATTTATACTCTGAGTAAAGGTTCAAAAGTTAAAAATTAGTTTTGCGATTAAAGACTTCCTTTAATGAACAAATCCATTAATTTATAGCCATCGTCTACGAACACACCCGATTTTTTTGCTTCAAACTCATCGTAGCTCTTAGCTGACGATTGAATTTCATGGGTGCTGTCATAAATTATAAACGGAACAGGTTCGGATGTATGAGTGCGTAAGCGAAGAGGAGTAGGATGGTCAGGAAGCACCAATACACGGTAATCAAACTTACTTATACCTTCAAGTATGGGTTTTACAACCTGTGAATCCAACAATTCTATGGCTTTGACTTTGTTTTCGATTTCATGTCTGTGACCGCACTCATCAGGGGCTTCAACATGTACATAAACAAAATCTTTTCCGCTTTCAAGAGCCTGAATAGCCGCGTTAGCCTTGCCGATAAAATTTGTATCTATATTGCCTGTAGCGCCTTCAACATCAATTGAATCAAGGCCTGCACATATACCGATACCTTTAAGTAAATCCACAGCCGATATCATTGCTCCGGTTTTGTGGTATTTTTCCTGAAAAGAGGACAAAGCAGGTTTTTTACCTTCACCCCAAAGCCATATGGAGTTTGCGGTTCTTAGGCCGCGTGCTTTTCTTGCCTGATTTACAGGATGGTCTTTTAAAACTTCATAACTTTTTTTCATTAAATTAAGTAGCAGCCCGGACTCTTCCTTTGGAAGATAATCTGTTATCTTTTTGTCGGAAATGTCATGGGGAGGAGTACAGCCAAGGCTGGTTTTTCCATTACTCCAGACCATACAATGCCTGTAGCTTATACCGGGGTAAAAATTTATGTCTGCGGTTTTAAGCGTATTATTTACAGCCTCTATAAGAACTTTAGATTCAGCTGTTGAAATTTCATCTGAACTGTAATCAATCATAGTTTTATCCGAATACTCGGATTCATCCTCTGAAAGATGCACAAGATTGCATCTTAAGGCAACATCAGTAGATGACAAATCCAACCCCATGCTTACAGCCTCTAAAGGTGAACGACCTGTATAATATACTTTTGGGTTATAACCCATTACCGACAGGTTGGCAGCATCACTGCCCGGGGCAATGCCTTCAGGAACAGTACGAACAAGTCCCACGGTACCCTTTGAAGCCAACATATCAATTGTGGGTTTCTTTGCATATTGCAGGGGGGTTTTGTTATCAAGTTCAGGCATGGGATAGTCGGCCATACCGTCACCAAGAATCACAACATATTTCATACTATCAAATCCTTTACTTAATATTATTTATGCATTGGTCCCCAAAGCAGTTTTTAATTTATCCATACCAATACTGATTCTTTTTAGTGTTTCTTCTTTTCCGATAATATCTGCAATTTCAATAGCTCCGCCCGGTGTAACAGCCTTTCCGGACACAGCTGTTCTTATAGGCCAAAGCATTAAGCTGTTTTTAATTCCAAGAGCTTCTATGTGTGCAAAAATCTTTTCGTGAATACTGTCAGCATTCCAATCGCTTATACCATCCAGAATCGGATAGGCAGCAGTTAAATTCTCAAGAGAATTTTCAAGGGTGGTTTTACTCTTTTTATGAATATACATCTGAACATCATAATCCGGTAATTGGTCAAGAAAATCAATAGTTTCCGGAATAGTTGTCAAAACCTCTGTTCTTATTTGAAGGAGTTTGCTAAGCTTCAATGTATCAATATTTTTATTGGTTATTGCTTTCTCATAAAAGGGAAGAGCAAGGTTGTGGAATTCCTCTACAGGCATTTTTCTGATATACTCACCATTCATCCATGTCAGCTTGTTAATATCAAAAATTGCAGGAGCTTTACTGATACCCGAAATTTCAAAAACCTCTTCAAGCTCCTTTAAAGAGTAAATCTCCTGATTTGAACTTGGACTCCAACCCAGTAACACAACATAGTTTACAATGGCTTCAACCAGATAACCCATTGAAACCAAATCTTCAAAAGATGGGTCTCCGGCTCTTTTACTGAGCTTCTGTCCGGAAGCCTTGAGAATAAGAGGAACATGCACGTAAGTTGGAATGTCCCATCCAAAAGCTTCATACAGAAGGTTGTATTTAGGAGTAGAAGAAAGGTATTCGTTACCCCTTACAACATGTGAAATCTCCATCTGATGGTCATCAATTACATTTGCAAAGTTGTAGGTAGGAAGACCATCAGTTTTAATAAGAATCTGATCATCAAGTTCGCTATTATCAACTGTAATTGTACCGTAAACCGCATCTTCAAAGCTTGTAGTACCTGTATCCGGCATTTTTTGTCTTATAACATAAGGTACGTTATTTTTTAGGTTTTCTTCAATCTCTTCTTTTGAAAGCGACAGGCAGCAACGGTCATATCTGTGGCCATGACCTTCGGCATCTTGTTTTTCCTTTAGCTCCGCAAGTCTTTCCTTGGTACAGAAGCAATAATATGCACCGCCAAGTTCAACAAGCTTTTTAGCATATTCAAGATACATGCCCCTTCTTTCACTTTGAACATAAGGGCCATAGTTACCGCCAACATCCGGGCCTTCATCGTGGCTTATTCCCGCAAGCTTGAGAGTTTTGTATATAACATCTACAGCTCCTTCGACAAAACGCTCCTGATCGGTATCTTCTATTCTTAAAATGAATTTACCATTGTATTTTCTTGCAATAAGATATTCATAAAGCGCAGTCCTCAAATTTCCTATATGCATATAGCCTGTTGGACTAGGTGCAAATCTGGTTCGTACGTTTTGCATAAATAATCTCCTTTCAATAGAAATTTATATAATTTTGAGAAAACATATTAAAAAACCTTTCGTCCATATGTAGGACGAAAGGTAATCTTCCGCTATAATATTATATTATTTTAAATAAATATGTGTCAAGGTGAATTATCTATCTGAGCATGTCCAGTAAACCTTTAAGTCCCTTTTCTTTAAAATTAATCATTTCCTTCAAGTCAGAAGTTTCATCCTGAACCATGGAATTCAAAAGCTTCTGTCCTAATATATCAACAGGGGCCACTTCATCAGTAAATACATGACCGGATTCAGTAACCTCCTTCAGATTTTCAATGACAAACTGAAAAACGTTCTTTAATGGGTTGGCATTGTTCATGTTACTGATATTGTCAAACAAATTATTCACCATATTTGTATCATTGGACGCAAACAGCAATTCATTTGTACTTGTTTTCAATTCACAAGTATAAACCTTTTCAAAAACACTCCTCACAGTCTGGCTTAAATACCGGTTTATGGGATTATCACCTTTTGCCTTCATGTTAATATTGAGAATAATCACACCACCGGGCTTCAAATGCTCTGAAACCTTTGAGAAAAACTCCTTTGTGGACATATGGAAGGGTATTGTTATGTCGTGATAGGCATCAATCATTATTACGTCGTACATACCGCAATTTTCATCAGAAAGAAAGGTTCTTCCGTCAGTCTCATAAATTGTTGCTTCATCATCCTTTAAGTCAAAATACTTTTTGGATAACTCAACAATCTTAGGGTCAATCTCAACGGCATCTGTCTTAATATTGGTATAATATATTTTGGATTGTTTTGCATAAGTACCGGTACCGTTTCCAAGAACCAAAAGCTCCGCTTTGTCATCGCTTCTGAAATTCTTTATAAATTGCGGGGCAGCCAGTGCAAAATCATAGTACATACCTGACAGCTTGTTGTCTTTTTTGTATACTGACTGAACGCCAAAAGCTACATTAGTAGAAAGGTACACGGAATCCTTGTCTTCCGTTACCTGTAAATAATTGTAAACAGATTCGTCTTCAACAACACAATCCCTCCAGAAGGCATATGAATTTGAGAGAGGTATAAAAAGCAAAACGAAAATAATTATAAATGTTAAAGAGGTCTTAACAGATTTAACTTTATTCATAATAAAATAAGCAAGGCAGATAACGTTTAAAACAAGTGCAAAAATCAGAAAGGTTTTACTTGTACCTACAGTAGGTATTGTAACAAAGGTAGGTAAAAACGTCCCTATAATACTTCCTATAGTATTCATGGCGTATATCTTTCCTGTGGTTTTACCTGTATTTTCAATATCGGTAACACCCAGCTTCACAAGATAAGGAGAAACCATTCCAAGTCCAATCAGGGGAACGGAAAACAGAACAAGACAGGAGATTGCCGAACCTGTGATAAGCAGATTTTGAGGAAGAAACATAAAAAGCAGGCCTATTATACCAACAACGATATATTTGCCTACAAAAGGAATTATGGCAATCCATATAGCGGCTGCCCATATAATAAGATATAATCTGTTCATACTGTTATGCTTGTCGGCAGACCTTCCGCCCAAAACGTTTCCCACACTCAGGGATATCATAATCAATCCGATAATGACGGTCCATATAATCTGAGAAGTCCCGAAATAGGGTGCAAGAAGCTTGGAAACACTTAGTTCTACCGCCATTACAGACATTCCGCAAAAGAATGATGTGGAATATAAGAGTAGCTTTTTTTTCATTGGTTATTAACCTTACCTTTCGTAATGGTAGCTGCTGTATTTTTGAACAATAAGCATGTGCTATTTTCTATATAAGTTTATAACAGTTTTAGCTGTTTTGAAATACAAAATTTAATAACAAATTTTTTCTTGTATACAATGAACAAGTTGTATATAATAAAAGTGGTGCGTATACTTGTTTTCAGGTATTATAACCAGGTAATAATAATAAATTTTTACTAAATCTTAAATAATATAATTATGTCAGAGTGCAATATGAACTTTATTGAATTGAATTTCCTTATCTACAAGACTTTCAGTTTGATAAAATAATCAGGTCCATGAGAAAATGGCCTTGAGTTAGTATTGCGTAACAATGAAAGGGGACTTTTGAGACATGAACTTTTTAGAGCAGATTGTAAGCAGAGCAAAAAAAGATATCAAAACAATAGTACTTCCTGAAAGCAATGATATTAGAACTTTGAAGGCTGCTGCAATGATTCAGGAACAAGGTATTGCCAATGTCGTACTTGTGGGAAACAAGGATGATATAAAGAAACTGGGTGGTGACCTGGATATATCAAAGGCTAAAATTGTTGATCCTGCAAACTTTGAAAGATTTGATGAGTATGTAAATACCCTGTATGAACTCAGAAAGGCAAAGGGAATGACTCAGGAACAGGCAAAGAAAATATTATCTGAAAATCCTTTGTACTTCGGAATTATGATGGTAAAAATGGGCGAGGCTGACGGAATGGTTGCAGGAGCAATTAATTCAACTGCAAACACATTAAGGCCGGCTCTTCAAATATTAAAGACCGCACCTGGGGCAAAACTGGTATCAGCATTCTTCGTAATGGTTGTACCTGACTGCGAATACGGCGAAAATGGAGTATTCATCTACGGAGACAGCGGACTTGTGGAAAATCCAAATGCAGAAGAGCTTTCAGAAATTGCAATAGCTTCTTCAAAATCATTCAAGAGCCTTGTACAGGCTGAACCGGTTGTTGCAATGCTCTCATATTCAACATACGGCAGCGCAAAGAGTGTACTTACAGAAAAGGTTATTGAAGCTACCAAACTTGCAAAGGAAAAAGCTCCTGAACTTCAGCTTGACGGAGAATTGCAGGCAGATGCTGCCATAGTTCCTTCCGTTGGAGCATCAAAAGCACCGGGAAGCAATGTTGCAGGAAAGGCCAATGTATTAATATTCCCTGACCTTAACTGTGGTAATATATCCTACAAGCTTACACAAAGACTGGCAAAGGCAGAAGCCTATGGCCCTATTATTCAAGGTATAGCAAAACCTGTTAATGATCTTTCAAGAGGATGCAGTGCGGAAGATATAGTAGGTGTTGTTGCCATAACTTGTGTACAGGCACAGAATTCATAATATAAATTACGTTAACTATTATTAGGGGAGATGAACTAACAATGAAAGTTTTAGTTATCAATGCGGGAAGTTCTTCATTAAAATATCAATTAATCGATATGACAAATGAAACAGTTCTTGCAAAGGGATTATGTGACAGAATAGGAATTGACAATTCCTTTATAAAGCAATCAAGGGGTTCTGAAGAGGCGGTTGTTCTAAACAAGGAATTAAAGAATCACAAAGATGCAATAGAAGCAGTTATCAGTGCACTTACAGATGATAAAATCGGCGTTATTAAAAACATGTCCGAAATATCAGCGGTAGGACACAGAATAGTACATGGCGGAGAAAAATTCAATAGCTCAGTAGTTATAGACGATAGTGTTATGGCAGCGGTAAGAGAGTGTATAGACATAGCTCCACTTCACAATCCTCCAAATATAATAGGTATAGAGGCTTGTCAGCAGATTATGCCGAATATCCCTATGGTTGCAGTGTTTGATACTACTTTCCACAGCTCCATGCCTGATTATGCATACCTTTATGCATTGCCATATGAACTATATGAAAAATATGGTATTAGAAAGTATGGTTTCCATGGAACATCCCACAAATATGTTGCAGAAAGAGCTGCTGCAATGCTTGGTAAGCCATTAAGCGAATTAAAGATAATTACATGTCATCTTGGAAACGGTTCAAGTATTTGTGCAGTAAACAAGGGCAAGTCAGTTGATACATCCATGGGCTTTACACCTTTGCAGGGACTTGCAATGGGTACAAGAAGTGGTACAATTGACCCTGAAGTTGTTACCTTCCTGATGGAAAAGGAAAATTTGGATGTTAAGGGTATCAGTAATCTCTTAAATAAAAAGTCCGGCGTTCTGGGTATATCAGGAGTAAGCAGTGACTTTAGAGATTTACATGCTGCGGCTGATTCAGGAAACAGCAGAGCTGAACTTGCAATTGAAATTTTCAGTTATGGTGTTAAGAAATTCATCGGAGAATATATTGCAGTTATGAACGGTGTTGATGCAATAGTATTTACAGCGGGTGTAGGTGAAAATAATTCCGTAGTAAGAAATATGATTGTCAGCGATATGGATTTCTTCGGTGTCAAAATAGATGAAGAGAAGAATAAACTCAGAGGACAGGAAATAGATATTTCTACTGCAGACGCTAGTGTAAGAACTCTTGTAATTCCAACGAACGAAGAGCTTGCAATTGCTAAAGAAACAGTAAAGTTTATAAAGTAATTTTCGAAATAATATATATGTAAAAACAAGGCAATAATAGTAATAAAATAATTTTACCGAAATTGAATTATTGACAAAAGCTGCATTAGTTAGTATAATATCAGTTGTCGGTTTTTAAGAGGTTACTTATGAGAGTAAATGTGTCTGATATTATTAAAACTGAAGGAGCAGGGATAGATATCAACTTTGTTGATAATTTGCCTGAAATACAGGAGTATGATACTTCAGTAGAGTTTAAACCTTCTTTTAAGTTTGCAGGGCGCATGGTTAATTTAGGTGGCCTGTTAAAGTTAAGTGGTGAGCTTCATTATGAGTTTAGTGCAAACTGCCTCAGGTGTCTTAAGCATTTAGATATTACTGAAGATATTGAGGTTGAAGAAAGCTTTGTCGAGGTTTCAAAATCCGATGATGTTGATGCATATACATTTGAAGGTAATGTTGTTGACATTGATAAACCACTTATAGACAACATTATTCTTGCAATACCCATGAAAATTGTATGCAGTGAAGACTGCAAAGGGCTATGCAGGACTTGTGGAACCAATTTAAATATTAAAAGTTGCAAGTGTGATGAGCGAGAGATAGTAGACCCAAGGATGGAAATACTTAAAGATTATTTCAAGTAGGTTTCTACTTTGATGGTTGCATTATAGTAGGGAGGTGTTATTGATGGCAAATCCAAAGCGTAGATGGTCCAAGGCAAGAACAGGTAAGAGAAGATCCCAGTGGAAGCTGGCATCACCAACTCTAGTAAGCTGCCCACAGTGTCATGTTTTCAAGCTGCCTCACAGGGTATGTGGTGAATGTGGATATTATGATGGCAAACAGGTAGTTAAAGTAGAAGCTAAATAATAATATGTCATTAAAGCAGCGGGATGATATCTTGCTGCTTTTTGATTTTAAAAAAAAATTTATTGATTATTTCTTTAGCAAATGTAAATCATAGTATAGAGCGAAAAAGTATTCGCTTGTTTATGAAAAATTAGTAGGATGGTGTTATAGTTTGCACAGCAAAATAAAAATATGTATGGTTCAACCCGGGAGCATTGCTGAAGAAGCGGGGGTTGAGGCAGGAGACTTCCTGCTATCCATAAACAAGCAGAATATAAAGGATATTTTTGACTACAGGTATTATCAGTCTTCAGAGGAACTGCTTCTGGAGATTGAAAAGCCTGATGGTGAGATTTGGGAGATAGAAGTCGAAAAGGATGAAACTGAAGATTTAGGGCTTGATTTTGAGGATTCACTTATTGATGGAGCTAAGAGCTGTACCAACAAGTGTATTTTCTGTTTTATAGACCAGCTTCCAAAGGGAATGAGAGAAACAGTATACTTTAAAGATGATGATTCAAGACTTTCTTTCCTTACCGGAAATTATGTTACTCTAACTAATATAAAAAATGAAGAGCTTGAGAGAATTATTCATTATAGGATGTCACCTATAAATGTTTCTGTACACACCACCAACCCTGATTTAAGAAAATTCATGCTTGGAAACAGGTTTGCCGGTGATGTTATGGACAAAATAAGAATGTTGACGGATAACGGTATTGAAGTTAACTGTCAGATTGTTTTGTGTAGGGATATTAATGATAAAGATGAGCTGGATAAAACTATTGAAGATTTGTGTCAGCTTTATCCTTCTATAAACAGCGTTTCAATTGTGCCGGTTGGTATAAGCAGGCATAGGGAAAACCTGTTTGAATTGAAGCCATTTGATATGGAGAGCAGTGCGAATGTTATAAATCAGGTACATAAATGGCAGAATAAACTATTGAAAGAGAAAGGCTCCAGAGTTATATACCTGTCTGATGAGTTTTATATTAATGCTGATATTGATATTCCACGGTACAGGGAATACGAAGATTTTCCGCAGATTGAAAACGGTGTTGGTATGGTGGCCTTACTCAGACAAGAAGTAAAGGAAGCCCTAAAGAATAAGAAAAAGCATATATTGTCTGCCTGCCGGAAGGTAAGTCTGGTAACAGGTAGACTTGTATATAAAAATATATTACAATTGGTAGATGAAATAAAAAATGTATATAATGGTTTGGAAGTCAATGTTTATGATATAGAAAATGAATTCTTTGGCCCTTACGTAACTGTTACGGGATTGCTTACGGGTCAGGATATTGTAAAGCAGCTGAAAGGCCGTGATTTGGGTCAGGAGCTGTTAATAAGCAGAAATATGCTGAGAGCAGGGGAACAGGTCTTACTGGACGATTATACTGTTGAACGTATTGAAGCGGAGCTTAACATCCCTATTCGAATAGTGGATGGTTCGGGCAGTGAGTTTGTGAATTCATTGATTGGGAATTAGATATTTTATATAAATATAATAAAGTTTGTTGTTAATTTTATTTGGAGGTGTAGTATTTGGGTAAACCTGTTGTAGCAGTCGTTGGCAGACCGAATGTTGGTAAGTCTACCTTTTTTAATTATCTGGCAGGCAGCAGAATTTCTATTGTAGAAGATACTCCTGGTGTAACACGAGACAGGATATATACTGAGATAGAGTGGAGAAGTACTAAGTTTACATTAATAGATACGGGAGGAATTGAGCCTTATTCTGAGGACATCATTATGCAGCAAATGAAGCGTCAGGCTGAAATTGCAATCGAAACAGCAGACGTTATTGTATTTATGGTGGATGGGAAGGACGGTATGACAGCTACCGACAAGGAAGTTGCTACCATGCTTAGAAAATCTCAGAAGCCTGTTGTTCTGTGTGTAAACAAGGTTGACAGGATTGGTGAGCCACCTCCTGATGTATATGAATTTTATAATCTGGGTATGGGTGATATGCAGATTATTTCGTCTGTCCATGGCCTTGGTATGGGTGATCTTCTTGATGCAATTTTTGAGCATTTTCCTGAAGATACTGATGCTGAAGAAGATGAGGATGTTATTAAGGTAGCCGTTGTCGGAAAGCCTAATGCAGGAAAATCTTCATTGATAAATTCTATACTTGGCGAAAACAGAGTTATTGTAAGTAATATTCCCGGCACTACCAGAGATGCTATTGATACTCATGTGGAAATGGATGGACAAAAATACACTTTTATTGATACAGCCGGAATAAGAAAGAGAAGCAAAATCAACGAGACTATTGAAAAATACAGTACAATCAGGTCTTGGACTGCTATTGAACGTGCAGATGTATGCCTCATTATGATTGATGCCGAAGACGGTGTAACAGAGCAGGATACAAAGATTGCGGGTTATGCACATCAGCAGGGAAAAGCCTCAATTATAGTTGTTAACAAATGGGATTTAATTGAAAAGCAGACGGGTACACTTGAGGAATACAGGAAAGTAGTGCATGAGAAACTGGGATTTATGACCTATGCACCGGTTCTCTTTATATCTGCTAAAACCGGACAAAGGGTTAATAAGATTTATGAGCTTATTAAATTTGTTGCAGATCAGGCAGCTTTCCGTATTTCCACAGGAATGTTAAACGATCTTGTAAATGAAGCAGTTGCTATGGTTCAGCCTCCTTCAGACAAGGGTAAGAGATTGAAAATATACTATATGACTCAGGTAGGTATAAAGCCACCGGCGTTTGTTATATTTGTTAATGATTTGGATTTATTCCACTATTCTTATGAGCGCTATTTGGAAAATCAGTTGAGGAAGAATTTTGGCTTTGAAGGTACTCCAATAAGATTTATCCATAGGCAGCGTGAAAAGGAAGATTAGTCTTAGCATTGTAGAGAGAATAGGAATTTTTATCTTTTAAAAGATTTTTAGCCGGTTTGGCTTGGAGGGAAAGATGGGTCTTTTTGCAATAAAGATTTTATTGGTTATGATAATCGGATATCTCCTTGGGAGCTTGAATACTTCCATTGTTGTGGGGAGAATTTACGGAACTGATATACGCAAGCATGGCAGCGGTAATGCAGGAATGACAAATACATTGAGGACACTTGGAAAAACCGCAGCTATTCTTGTAATATTCGGAGATATTCTTAAAGGAGTTTTATCATATATTATTGGTAACTTGATTATTACTTCCATACCTGATTCAATTACTTTGTTTAATATTTCAGGGATAGGCGGTATGGTTGGCGGTATCGCTGCTATAGCAGGGCATAACTGGCCGTTATACTTTGGGTTTAAAGGCGGAAAAGGTATTCTTACTTCATTTTCAGTGGTAATGATGATGGACTGGAAACTTGGCCTTATTCTTCTGGGGGTATTTGTTATAGTAGTAGCTATTACCAGATATGTATCACTGGGCTCAATATTAGCATGTGCAGCTTTTCCAATAGGAGCTGCCATAAAAGGGAACAGTCCGGTTTTTATTATATTTGCTGCAATATTGTCTATACTGGCAATTAGTCGTCATAACGGGAATATTAAGAGACTGTTGAGTGGAACAGAATCAAAAATCGGTGAAAAGAAAAAAGCTTAATGATATAATTTAATTGATATAGGGAGGCAAACATGAATAGAAATATAGCAATTGTTGGTGCGGGAAGCATGGGTACGGCAATGGCGGTATTGTTATCTAAGAATGGTAACAAGGTTAGATTGTGGTCACCTATGATAGAAGAAATAGAAATGTTAAAGAAAAACAGAGAGCATATTACAAGGCTACCCGGTGTTAAAGTAGCTGAAAGCGTAGAATTTACAAATGATATTTTGGAGGCTTGCAAAGAAGCGGAGGTAGTTGTGCTGGCTGTACCTTCACAAACAACAAGGCAGAATTGCAAAACCCTTGCAAGTATTATTTCAAAGGATACGGTTGTAGTTACCTGTTCAAAGGGAATTGAAAATGAAACCTGTAAATTGCTTTCGGAAATAATGCAGGAGGAATTACCTGATAACAACGTAGCAGTGCTGTCAGGGCCAAGCCATGCAGAAGAAATAGGAAGAGATATACCCACTACTGTGGTAGCTGCTTGTGAAAAAATTGAAACTGCTGAGTTCCTTCAGGATTTGTTTATGACTCCTAATTTCAGAGTTTATACAAATACTGATGTAGTTGGTGTTGAACTTGGAGGAGCTCTTAAAAATATAATTGCCTTATGTGCTGGAATTTCAGATGGTTTGGGGTATGGTGACAACACAAAGGCTGCTCTTATGACAAGAGGAATTGCAGAAATATCCAGACTTGGTGTAGCTATGGGAGGGTGTGCTGACACTTTTTCAGGACTTACGGGAGTAGGAGACCTGATAGTTACATGTACGAGTATGCATAGCAGAAACAGAAGGGCCGGTATTCTGATTGGTCAGGGAAAGAGTGTACAGCAGGCATTGGATGAAGTAAATATGGTTGTTGAAGGTGTAGCAACTACAAAACCTGCCTACGATTTAGCCAAAAAACTTGGTGTTTCCATGCCAATAACTGAAGAAGCATATAGAATACTTTTTGAAGGTAAAGACCCAAGAAGTGCTGTAGGGGCTTTAATGACAAGAGATAAGAAAAATGAAATGTAATATTGATGAAAGGGCTGCAGATAGCAGCCCTTTTTCAGCTAAAAAAAAGCTGCTCGAAAGAGCAGCTCAAAAATAATTACACTATAATTCGTCTTGCTTTCATAAAATTGTTTGCATAATATCCGGAAGTTATATCAGAAATTATAACTTTTCGTGTAGAACTTCCTGATGCCGCATGGATAAATTGTCCTCCGCCAATGTATATTCCAACATGGCTAATACTGTTGTGACCTCCGTCAGTGTCAAAGAAAACCAAATCACCGGCACTCAAGTCCTGACTTGAGACCCGACTACCTTGGGTTGACTGACTTGCAGCAACCCTCTCTAATGAAATATCAAAGTGTTTAAAGACATACTGTACAAATCCTGAGCAGTCAAAGCCCTTGGGGGTTGTACCTCCATAAACATACTCTGTACCCAATAGAGTTTTGGAAAACTTAACTAGCTGCTCTGATAAGTCGGTAGCTTTATCAGACTGCTTAACCGATGTAATGTCATCGGAGTCTTTGGAAAGGGCAATATATTGACTGTATGCCCAACCCGTTTCACCATCTGATGTTTTTACTTTTAACCAATCACCTGAGCTTTCAAGAATACTGAGCTTGTCCCCACGGGTCATACTTCCAATAACCTTTGAAGATGTTCCGGGGTCACTTCGGAGATTTAGAACAGATGCGGAAACTGTTCCAGTCTGAATTTCATCGGCAAAAGATGAAAATGCAAACAATCCCAGGCACAGCACAATAGTTGCAGCACCGGAAATCATTTTCTTTAGTTGAAACATTTAAGCCTCCTATTTATGGCTTCCGAAGTTAGCTGTCGGGTTCGGGCAATAGGATCGCCCTACGAAAAAGACAAAGATGATTATTATATGTACACTTACTAATTATCTTTTTCAGATTAGCCCCAAAATTGGTTCCTCCGTACCTCGTTAAAGAGGATTCAGCCTTTATATAAAAAATTATATCGTGGAATGTTTGTTAATGTCAATTCCCGTATCACTCTTCTCAAGGTTTTCAGTAATAAAACACATTTTTCAATAAATTTATTTTTTTGTAATAATAACTTTTTTCGGACATATATTTAATATTGAAAAAGACAATATACATAGTCCGTTACGGGACGTGTAACAATATAGGGGAGGGTTCTAAGGGTGGATAAATTCAACATATACCAGCAAATAGCTGAAAGAACTCAAGGGGATATTTACATAGGAATTGTGGGACCTGTCAGGACGGGAAAATCAACTTTTATTAAAAGGTTCATGGATCTGTTGGTTATCCCGAACATAGAGAACACATATCAAAAAGAGCGGGCAATAGATGAACTTCCGCAAAGTGCATCCGGAAGAACTATAATGACCACTGAACCTAAATTTATCCCCAATGAAGCAGTAGAAGTTGTTATTGACGAAAACGTACAGCTTAAAGTAAGAATGATTGACTGTGTGGGCTACATGGTCAAGGGTGCAATGGGACATTTGGAGAATAATGCACCTAGAATGGTTTCAACACCGTGGTATGATCATCAGATACCTTTTGAGGAAGCGGCTGAGCTTGGGACAAAGAAAGTAATCAATGAACATTCAACCATAGGTATTGTAATCACAACAGACGGCTCAATTTCAGATATCCCCAGAGAGGATTATGTTGAAGCTGAAAGAAGGGTAATAACAGAACTGAAGGCTATAAATAAACCTTTTGTGGTTATTATCAATTCAACAAATCCCAGAGATTCAGAAACATTGAAGCTGCGTGATGAGATGGAGCAAAGATATGGTGTAACAGTAATCGCAATGGACTGTCTCCAAATGAGAATTGATGATGTTGATACTGTTATGGAGAAGGTTCTTCACGAGTTCCCAATCTGTGAGATAGGTATCAATATACCAAAATGGGTTGAAGCTTTGGAGGATTCTCATTGGTTAAAGTCAGATATTATAACTTCAATAAGGGATACTTTTAAATCAGCCACAAAAATACGTACAATAAAGGATGCTCTGCCTTCTTTTGAGCAATATGAGTTTGTCAAAAGGGCAGTAATAGATAAGGTAAGCCTCGGTGAAGGAAATGTTCTAATTGATTTATCGGCTGCTGACGGACTTTTGTATAGAATTTTAAGCGAAGAGTCGGGAATGGAAATAGAGGGTGAACATAAGCTTATAAGCCTTATAAAAGACCTTGCAAGAGTAAAGAAGGAATACGACAGGGTAGAATATGCCTTACATGAAGTCAAGGTAAAAGGCTATGGTATGGTCTCACCCCAGATGGAAGAACTTACTTTGGAAGAACCGGAGATTATAAAGCAGGGTAACAAGTTTGGAGTGAAACTCAGAGCAAGTGCTCCTTCAATACATATTGTTAGGTACAAACAGAAGCGTAATTGCAACAAGAGGAGGCACCGGTACAATAAAACCGCATGACTTTAAAATTAATGTTCAAATTCTAATAGGGGTTTCATAAAAATAAAACCTGCAAATTATTTGCAGGTTTTATTTTTATTATAGTGCCGATGATGTAGCTTGACTTTATTGGTTTCCAGATGTAGCATTATTTTAAAAACATGTATAAATCAGGATAAAATTCTTTGTGAAGGCGCATCAAATGAAAATTGATTTAAATATAGAGATATATTAGTTATATGAGTAAATAAATGTAACATTTAGTACTGAACTTAAATATTATGCAATATGTGCGCTTTTTATTAATGTAGGTAATAGAGCTATTATTTAATTGGTAACATATTAATATAAAGAAAAAAATATCGACAAAGAAAGAAAAATAGGATATAATGGTGTAAAATGTAAGTGGCGGTGATTGAGTGCTAGAGGATATAACAAAGAAAATCACTAAAGAGATTGTATTAAATATCCCGGGAATCTCAGAAGAAAAAGCTGAACAAATTGATTATGGTTTATATATGGCTTTTGCAGATGGTTTGAAATTACTTGCAGTGTTGATTACTGCATTACTCCTGGGACAATTAAAGTATGCCGCAGTTGCTGTGATAGTGTTTTCATTAAATAAGTCCTATTTAGGAGGAGTACATGCGAAAACGCAGATTGGATGTGTAATTACCCACTTTTCATTTATTTTTGGTACTGTATATATGGCACAGATTCTTAGTATAAAATTCTTAAATATAGGTTTATTTGCTATAGCAGGAGTTTTGACATTTTTATACGCACCTGCAGATCTGACGTCAAAACCGATTGTTACTGAAAAAAGAAAAAGGGAATTAAGGATAAAGGGTAGTATTTTATTAGTAGTGTGTTTTGTTATTACACTAATAGTTCCTAATATTTACTCAAATATCATTTCAGTAATTACACTAATTTCAACGGTTAATATTACACCAATAGTGTATAGATTAACAAAAAATAAGAGGGGTGGGATAATTACATGAAGGGTAAAATTAAATTACTGGTACTAACTGTTCTATCTCTAATTGGAGTATTTGCAGCTACTGCTTCAGCAGGCGCATGCTGGTTTTGGTCTTATTATCAAAAAGACTGTCCAAAATCATTACTCAAGTAAGCAAAAAGAGGCTGTTAAGCCTCTTTTGCTATTCTCAGAACTTGTGAGAATACCATTCTTTTCTTATCGAATATAGTAGAACTTGAAATATTTTTATATGAAGCGAGTATTTTATTTGCAATGACTAATCCGTTTCCACGATCCGCTCCTTTTGAAGAACTTTTCGTGTTAGGTGTTTTAACACATTCGTTTTCAATTCTTATTGTAAGACTCTCATCAGTACTTAAAATTTTCATTTCCAGCTTAAGCTTTCCGTTATTTAAAACCTCTTCCAGTGCATTGTCAAGGTAAATGGCTATTACCTCACATAAATCAGAAATTTTAATATTAGGAATGGAATCAACTTCGCCTATGGTATCCAAGTCAAAAATAATTCCATGGCTATTGGCATAGTTTACTTTTGATGATATTAATCCAAATAATCCCGCATTTTTAATGTTATAAATAGCAGTATTCCCTATACTTTGACTTGTTCCTATTATTTCTTTCAGGTATGAAGCAGCCGCTTCATACTTATTCATTTGGTGCATAGCGTATAGGACAGAGAGGTGATTCATCTGATCATGTTTTATACGTCTTAAATCATGAAGTGTATTTGAAAGAGATTCATTATAAAATTCCTGCTGCTTTTGTTCTTCCTTCTTCATTTCGTATTTATGATAGATGTTTATATACCAAGCAGAGAAAAAGAAATATGAGAGTGACGAAACAAGAACAATAACAAATGATACAGGATCAAAGTGAACTACGAAATGCATTCCAAGAAATGAGGCCATTATCAAAATAGTAATAATGAGTAAAATACCTACAGGTGTAAGGTTTTTTATATTTCCGATTAATTTCGCATAAGGTATAAATTTTATAAGAACCAATGCTAGGCAATAAATAATCAGATTCATAACGAAAAATAAAAACAGATTATTATTTATTGTTTCAGGAGTTGCATTAATACCTACGGAATAAAAAATCAATGGTACTGTAAAATTTCCTACTCCCATAAAAAGTATAATCAAACAAAAGGATAAAACGGATTTTAGCCAATCAACACGTAGCAGGAATTTAGTTAATATTATATTTAGGATTGTCAAAATTATAGATTTAAGAAATTGTAAATTGTCGGGAATTGGAAGTATACTCATCCACAAGGTAGAAAAAACACCGTTTAGAATACCATTACAAACAATAAATGCAACTAATAAATTCAGTTGTATTTTTAAATTAAAATTTTCTTTAAGAAATAAGTAAGTTATGCAGGCAGTTAGCATTGCAAATACTGTATTTATTAAAAGCTGACCGATTATAAGCACTATAATTTCCCTCCAAGCTCGGAATACTTGATAATATCTTTATTATTTTTAAATCAAAGGGCAATTAATTTCCAGTACACCTTTCCTAATTTACATTATATTACGTTTTTCCCCTTAATGATATCATTTATTGTAAAAAAAATGATATTTTAAAATATTTTTATTGCTTTTTCGATTATTTTGTTCAAAAATAATTCAACTCACTAATAACACATTATAACATTTAATTATATGTTATCAAAATAGTTTTTTACTTGTTTTGGTACACAAATATTTTAAAGTAATAGGAAATAATTAAACGGTTTTATATTTAAATCATAAAAAAGCTTTTAACTAATAAATTTATAACAGACAGAAAATACATTGGAGGTTAAGATGGCTTTTAATGATGAAGCAGTAAAGCTTGTGATAGTGGAAGTTAAACTACACATTAACCAGCGACTGTTTGAACAGGGGTATATAACCGAAGAAATGTATACAAAAGCGAAGGAAATAATTCTGAAGGGATAGAAATGAAGGTTGTAAATGTAGTACTTGATCAGTGCTTTTTTGTTGGGAAACGATATAATTGAATTTGTTGACAACAATTACATAAAATGGTAATATTTGCTTTAAGAGAAAATAATTGATTTGATGGTATCTAGAAATCTGAATATTAAATGGTATACAAATGTCAGAGCTGACTTTCTTGTCAAGCAAGGTGAGGAATTTTTGAGGAAACTGGAAAAGGCCGGATGTAAAATGCTTACATTTGGTGCGGAATCGGGAACTCAAAGAATAATGGATATGATAGATAAGAATGGTGATATAGCAGATTTATACACGATTGATAAAATGATAAAAAAGAGTAAAATTATACCTCATTTTTGCACTATAAGAGGATTTCCCATAAAAAAAAAGAAGAGGTAAAAAATACCTACCTTTTGAGGTGTTTTCGGCAGTACAAACGTTGGCCGCATTTTCCAGTATACCTTCGGGATTTCTGGCTGGCTATACCTACAGCATTAATCCGTATATACCGTTTATACTGGTAGTTATTCTGCTCTGCATATCTATGATTGTATCGTTTATACTTGCCTTATTAAGCAAGATAGGGAAGCGTGAAAGTGATACTTATTCTTTCTTTGGTTAACAGCATATACAAAGTAGCAGCACTGTATAACAGTGCTTTTTTGTTGGGAAAACAGTTGACAAATATTATTCGGATAATATAATGAGAAGTAACAAACAGAAGTATAAACGAGGTGTGTAGAATGGATTTGTACACTATAAGAAACGAACTTAATACCGGTAAATCAATATATGATTTAAAGCTAAGAGTTACTTATTATGCAAGAGTATCCACTGAAAAGGATGAACAGGTTCACTCTCTTAAAAACCAGATAGAATACTATTCTGATTTCATTAAAAGAAATCAGAAGTGGACATACGTAGACGGTTATATAGATGAAGGCATAAGTGGTACCAGTGTAAATAAAAGAGAATCATTCCTTAAAATGATTTCAGACGCTAAACTTAAAAAATTTGACTTTATTGTTACAAAAGAGATTTCAAGATTCTCCAGAAATACCTTAGATAGTATTAAGTATACTCAAGAGCTGTTGTCGTATGGGGTTGGGGTTCTTTTTCAATCTGACAATATTAATACTTTAATGCCGGATGCAGAGTTGAGGCTGACAATTATGTCCAGTATAGCCCAGGACGAGGTCAGAAAAATATCTGAGAGAGTGAAATTCGGCTTTAAAAGAGCCATTGAAAAAGGAGTAGTACTTGGAAATAATAAAATATGGGGCTACAGGAAAGACGCCGGCAAACTCGTAATTGATGAAAAGGAAGCCGAGATAGTAAGACTGATATTTGATATGTACGCCACACAAAATATGGGTATAAGAGGAATAAGTGCAAGGCTTGATAATATGGGAATAAGAAACAATAAAGGTAATCCGTTTTCTTTTTCTACTATCAAGAATATTCTTACAAATCCTAAATACATGGGATATTATTGCGGAAACAAAACCCACAAATTTGATTATAAGCTTCATGACAGAAAGTATCTGGATCAGACTGAATGGGTTATGTATAAAGATGAAGAAACTGTACCTCCCATTGTAAATGAAGACATATGGCAAAAGGCAAATTATATATTAAGAGGCAGAAGCGAAAAGCAATCAGCGGAAGACAAGACAAGCTACCAAAACAAGTATGCCTATAGCGGAAAAATAATTTGCACAGAGCATAATGCTCCATATTACAGAACGCTTTATCGTTATAGCTCAGGGAATAAGGAAGTATGGCAATGTAAAAGGTACGTTGAAAAAGGTAAATCGGGTTGTACTTCTCCATCCATATATACATCAGAGTTAGATATGATAATAAAGAAAGCATATGATGAACTGATAATTAACCGTTCAGAGATTATACACGAAATGATTGCAATGTATTCAGGTCTGGGAGCTCAATCCAAGATAAAAGAAGATATAGCAAAGGTAAAAATGGAGATTGACCAAATACTTAAAATGAAAGACAAGCTTTTAGAGTTAAGTATAAACGGAAGACTGTCAGACGATGAGTTTGAAAGAAGAAACAATAGGTTCAATCAGGAGATTGATAAACTGAATATGAGGTTAAAGGAACTTGATGAGGATGAATTGAGAAACAAAGAAATAACCTATTCAGTTGAAACCCTGAGAAAAGTAATTGCAAAGGAAATTAATTACGAGGAGGGACTGGACAATAAACTAATTGAGTCATTACTGGAAAAGATTGAAGTATATAATACAAATAAAAAAAATGAAGTAGATTTGAAAGTATATTTCAAAGTATTGACAAAACCCTTTGATTATAAGATATTACGAGAGAGAAAGAATACTTCTGTTTGTTCCTCACAATACATATGATAAGGGCTGATATTGAAACAGAAATAGCTCCTTTGGTTGGAACTGAAAAGCAATCTGAAGAGTTAGTATCATATTTGCTAAAAGAGTTTGAAAATGATACCGGCAAGTTATGGGACTCAAACATATTCGGAAAGTCTCTTCATGAACTGGTAAATGAGGGATTGCAGAACAAGCTGTTCAGAATGCCGGAGGATGCACAGCTTAAACTTCAGGAAACCTTGCAGAAAATAATAAATGAGGGCAGCGGCGGATTGATATGTATTATACTGTAGCTCACATTAAACATAAATAACAAAAAAAGATGATTCAAGGTAAAGAATCATCTTTTTTGGCATATTAATATTTATAAAGAGTACCCTGTCTGGCAATATATTTACGTAAGGGTTTATACAAAGCAGATATAATAACTGATGTAATTATTAACTCAGGCACCATGTACTGACCGTTGTATATAAGAGAATAAAGGTAAATGTTCATTCCTTTGGGAGCATATGTATACCAAAGAATGATTCCTGAAAGAAAGTGAAACACAAATCTTCCCAGCATTGCTAAAGACGTACTTAAAAGTATGAAAAATAAATTTTTCTTGAATATTCCGGCAAGGCCAAGACATCCGAAGGCGAAAATATAGTCAAGAAATATGCCAAGGGGATGGTAAGAAAAATGTGTTCCAAGAGCAAATTGCAGAAAACCGTGAACAAGTCCCACAAGAATACCACGCTTTGTACCCCAACGAATGGCAAAAATAATTATTGGAACCATGCTTCCCAGTGTTACAGAGCCTCCATAGGGCATTTCATATTTAATAAAACTGAGAATCTGTGCAAGAGCTATAAAAACTCCTGCCTCCACCAATACTCTGGTAGACATTTTATTCATAATAGGTATCCAGTCCTTTCCATAACAAAATATAAAAATGCCATACCTGATGGAAAGCGCAGAGTATGACATAATAAATTTCCTACGCTGGCATTACCCAGATCAGGTACATGGGTTTTAAGTAAAACATACTTATCTCAGCCGAATTATTTTCCAGCTCCCCTTTAATATTTAAATTTTTTAATAAAAGTGATTATAGCAGATAGTAAAACAACTATCAACCTTTAAAATTATCCGTTGGTTTATAAAATATTGGCAAACATCGAACAAATGTTTGCATTTGTTTTGCTATTTGGTATAATAGTAAAGGCGGTAAAAGTGTTTAGGATAAAATTAATATATAGTTAAAATATAACATTTATGAAAAAGGTGTTTTAAATGATAAGGGATAATATTTTTATAAAAGGTGCACGTGAACATAATCTAAAAAATGTAGATGTTGAGATACCAAGAGATAAATTTGTTGTTATAACAGGATTAAGCGGTTCAGGTAAGTCTTCTCTCGCCTTTGATACTATTTATGCGGAAGGTCAGCGAAGGTATGTTGAATCACTGTCCTCCTACGCAAGGCAGTTTCTGGGTCAGATGGACAAGCCGGACGTAGACTATATTGACGGTTTGTCTCCTGCAATATCAATAGATCAGAAGACAACCAGCAGAAACCCAAGGTCAACCGTAGGAACTGTAACGGAAATTCACGATTACCTAAGGCTTTTGTATTCAAGGATAGGAATTCCCCATTGCCCAAAGTGCGGCAAGGAGATTGCACAGCAAACTGTTGACCAGATGGTAGACCAGATTATATCTATTGAAGAAGGAGCGAGAATACAACTCCTTGCTCCTGTGGTAAGAGGCAGAAAAGGGGAATACCATAAGCTTATAGAGGATGCCAAAAAAGATGGTTTTGTCAGGCTTAGAGTAGACGGACAAATAGTAGATATAAATGACGAGATTAAACTGGATAAAAACAAAAAGCACAACATTGAGATTGTTGTTGACAGGCTTGTAATGCGTGGAGATATACAGAAAAGACTTGTTGATTCATTGGAAACAGTACTTCGCTTAAGCGGTGGTATAGTTATAGTAGATATAGTCGGTAAAGAAGAGCTTCTGTTCAGTCAGAATTTTGCATGCAGTGATTGCGGAATCAGTATAGAAGAACTTGTACCAAGGATGTTTTCCTTTAACAATCCCTTTGGAGCATGCCAGACATGTACCGGATTAGGGAACCTTTTAAAGGTAGACCCTGAGCTTGTTATACCGGATAGATCCCTGTCACTTACAAGTGGTGCCATTAATGTTACGGGATGGAATATTGAGAGTGAGGATGCATATACCAGGATGATATTCAACGCCCTGGGAAAGTATTATAAATTTGATTTGGATACACCGTTTAACAAGCTTCAGGGAGAAGTAGTAGATGTCATCCTATACGGTACTAAAGGCGAGAAAATGAAAGTGGATTACGAAAGAGAATACGGCAAAGGGTCCTACATGGCTTCATTTGAAGGAGTTATTAATTCCATTGAACGCCGTTATCACGAAACCCAATCAGAAAGCATGAAGCAGTATTACGAGCAGTTCATGAGCGACAACCCTTGTCCTGATTGTAAGGGTGCAAGATTAAAACCTGAAAGTCTTGCGGTTACAGTCGGAGGTAAAAATATTCACGAAGTATCGTCTATGTCTGTTGCTGATACAAAAGAATTTTTTGATAACATTGAGCTAAGTGAAAGAGATAAGATGATAGCAAACCAGATTTTGAAAGAGATTGCGGCTAGGATAGGCTTCCTCGTTGACGTTGGTCTTGACTATCTCACACTTTCAAGACCGGCTGGAACTTTATCGGGAGGAGAGGCACAGAGAATAAGGCTTGCTACTCAGATTGGCTCCGGCTTGATGGGAGTGCTTTATATTCTGGATGAGCCAAGTATAGGTCTTCATCAAAGAGATAACGAAAAACTTCTGAAAACCTTAAACAGACTCAGAAACCTTGGTAATACGCTGATTGTTGTAGAACATGATGAAGACACCATGCATGCAGCGGACCATATCATTGACATGGGTCCCGGAGCAGGAATCCATGGAGGACATGTGGTTGCTGAAGGTACTCTGGATGATATACTAAAATGTGAAGATTCTCTGACAGGGCAATATCTTAGCGGACGCAAGAAGATAGAAGTTCCGGAAACCAGAAGGAAACCAAATGGAAAGTGGATTGAAATTGTAGGGGCAAAACAGAATAATCTGAAAAACATTAATGCCAAGATTCCGCTTGGGGTATTAACGTCGGTTACGGGGGTTTCCGGGTCAGGAAAAAGCACATTGATTAACGAAATCCTGTATAACAGCCTTGCAAATCACTTATACAGATCCAAGGCAAAACCGGGTAATCATGAAAAAATAAAAGGTCTGAAAAATATTGATAAGGTTATAAGTATTGACCAATCACCAATAGGAAGAACACCAAGATCAAACCCGGCAACATATACAGGGGTATTTGATATTATAAGAGAGGTTTTCGCTTCTACAAATGAAGCAAAGATGAAGGGATATAAAACAGGAAGATTCAGCTTTAATATAAAAGGCGGTAGGTGTGAAGCCTGCAGCGGAGACGGAATTATAAAAATTGAAATGCATTTTCTACCTGACGTATATGTTCCTTGTGAGGTTTGTAAGGGAAAAAGGTATAACAGAGAGACTCTTGAGGTTAAGTACAAGGGTAAAAGCATATCAGATGTGCTTAACATGACTATAGAAGATGCTCTTGAATTTTTCAAGAATATACCCAAAATCCAGAGAAAACTGCAAACCTTGTATGATGTAGGATTGGGATATGTCAAAGTTGGTCAGCCTTCTACAACTTTGTCGGGAGGAGAAGCCCAGAGAGTAAAGCTTGCCACTGAGTTGTCTAAGAGAAGCACTGGAAACACGCTGTATATATTGGATGAGCCTACAACAGGACTTCATGTAGCTGATGTTCACAAACTGATAGACATTCTTCACAGGCTGGTGGAAACAGGCAATTCAATAGTCGTTATTGAACACAACCTTGATGTTATAAAAACTTCTGACTATATTATTGATCTCGGGCCTGAGGGTGGTAACAAAGGAGGTATTATTATAGCACAGGGTACCCCGGAAGAAGTGGCAAAAGTAAAAGAATCCTATACAGGGCAGTATTTAAGCAAAATTATGAAAAGTAAGTAGCTTCAGTTATAAATAAGTATTTCCAAAGACGAGTATTTTAACGTACTTATCTTTGGAAATTTTTTTATTATTGCCCAAAAGTACAAGCTTGTTTATCAAAAATAATATAATAAAACAAGTAAATTATAAAAAATACATTATATATAGGACTCTGGTAAATACTAAGAAGGTTTGTTAATTCTATGTTAACTTTGTTGTAAAAAAATTTACATTGCTATATAATTAAATAGTAAAAATGTTACATTTTGTCGAAAGAAGGTAATTAATAAATGTTTAGAATTACATCTAAGGAAGAGAAATTTTTTGACTATTTTATTGAGACATGTGAGATTATTTGCAAAGCAGCATCACTTCTTGAGGATTTAACTACAAACTATGTTAATGTTAATGAAAAAATCTCAAACATAGAAGGAACTGAGCATGCATGCGATAGTAATGTCCATAAAATTCTAAATGAGCTTAACCAATCTTTTATTACCCCCATTGACCGTGAAGATATTTTCACAATAGCAAAAGAACTGGATAACATTACAGACGATATTGAAACTGCTGCACACAGATTCAGCATGTATAACGTAAAGGCTGTAAAACCCGAAGCTGTTACTATGACAAAGTTGATTGTCAGAGCAACAAGCGAGCTTAAAAATGTAATGATTGAAATGAAAAATATGAAGAAGAGTAAACAGCTCCAGAAAAAAATAATTGAAGTAAACAATGTTGAGGATGAAGCTGATACTATTTTCAGAGATGCAATGGCAAACCTGTTTATAACTGAGCATGACGCAGTAGAAGTTATAAAGTGGAAAGAAATTTTTGAACTTCTTGAAAACACAATAGATGCTTGTGAAGATGTTGCGAATATAGTAGAAGGGGTTGTTATGAAAAATGCTTAGTGTTTCATTAGTAGTTGTTGTTGTACTGGCACTAGGATTTGATTTCATTAACGGATTCCACGATACCGCAAATTCTATCGCTACTTCAGTTTCGACAAGAGTTTTGTCACCGCGTCAGGCAATATTAATGTCTGCAGTACTTAATTTTGTAGGTGCATTAATGAGCAGTAAGGTAGCACATACCATTACTAACGGTCTGGTTGATAGTACTATGATAAAGGTTCAATATGTAATTATTGCAACCTTAATAGCTTCAATTATATGGGATTTGATTACATGGTATTTTGGTATACCAAGTAGTTCATCACATGCGTTAATAGGTGCACTGGTAGGTTCGTCAATAGCATATTCAGGTGGGTTAAGCATAGTAAAATGGCAAGGTATACTGGATAAGGTTGTTATACCATTAATTACATCACCGATAATAGGTTTTGCAATTGGTTTTGTGTTCATGTCTTTTCTATACAAGCTACTCCGTCCGTTTTCACAAAGGTTCGTAAATAAATGGTTCTCTAAATTACAAATAGTTTCAGCGGCATTTATGGCATATTCTCACGGAAATAATGATGCTCAAAAGTCTATGGGAATAATTACATTGGCTTTAATAGGTGCAAATTTAAATAATGGACATACTGGAGTTCAGCCTTGGGTTATGATTGCATGTGCTATTTCAATGGCACTTGGTACATCAATAGGTGGCTGGAAAATCATTAAAACAATAGGTGTTAATATGATTAGACTTCAGCCGATTGGCGGTTTTGCAGCAGAAACAGGAGCGGCAATTGTTATTGAAACAATGACGCATTTCGGAGCACCTGTAAGTACAACTCATGTTATATCAACATCTATCATGGGTGTAGGAGCTTCAAAGAGATTTTCTGCCGTAAAGTGGGCATTGGCAAGAAATATAGTATATGCATGGATATTTACAATCCCTGTATCAGCAATCATCGGAGCATTTATTACGACTATATTTAAATTCTTTGCTTAATAAATATTAAAAACATACTTATTTTTAAATAGAAATGGTTAAAACTATACATTAATAAACCTGAATTAGAGTCGTATAGATTAGATATTAGGACTATAATTCAGGTTTATTCGTCTTTGGGCATATGAACTACTTATATAAGACAAAAATCAAAAAAATAAAAGCAAATCGGTTAGACCTCGAAATCTACTTGTGTTATACTAGTAAAAACTAATAAAGATAAAAGAGCAGTATAAATAATAAATTTTTTGGACATTTATGGAAATAATATAGTATATATATTGGAAGGAATATACTGGAATTAAAAGAAGAGGTGATTAAATGATAAAATGTTCCATTTGTAATAAAAATATTGCAGTTGTGTTTGTAACAAAAATTATAGACGGGAAGCAAATTCAAGAAGGCTTGTGTGTAAGTTGCGCAAAGAAACAGAATTTACAGCCAATAGATCAGTTACTGTCACAAACTGGTATGACAGAATATGAGCTTGATAATATAAGCAAACAAGTAGGAGATATGCTTGAAGAGATGGACGGGTCTGAAATAATGGAAGCGATGCAGGTAGACCCTGAAAACATTAATCAGGCAAATCCTTTTTTTAGTATATTAAATAAGGCGTTTCCAAAGCCAGATGATATTGAAGCAAACAATTCAAAAAGTCTTCAACCCATAGGCCAGGATAAAGACGGCGACGATAAGGACAAAAATTCAACAAAAACAAAAGCTCAGGACAAAAAGACTGTTAAAAAGAAAAAATACCTTGAAATGTACGGTACGAATCTTATAGATAAGGCTAAAGAAGGAAGTATTGATAAGATTATTGGCAGAGCACGTGAGATTGAAAGAGTTATTCAGATTTTAAACAGAAGGACTAAAAACAATCCTGTGTTAATAGGAGAACCCGGTGTTGGTAAAACTGCTATTGCAGAAGGACTGGCTTTAAGGATTGCTGAAAAAACTGTTCCTGTAAAAATACAGAATTCTGAGGTTTACCTTTTGGATATGACCAGCGTTGTCGCAGGAACACAGTTCAGGGGACAATTTGAAAGCAGGATGAAAGGTATAATAGAAGAAGCCAAGTCGTTTGGAAATATTATTCTTGTAATCGATGAACTTCATAATATAATGGGCGCAGGCGAAGCTGAAGGTGCAATGAATGCTGCAAACATTTTAAAGCCTGCCTTATCAAGAGGTGAAATTCAGGTAATTGGGGCTACAACCCTGAATGAATACAGAAAGCATATAGAAAAAGATACTGCTTTAGAGAGAAGATTCCAACCTATAATTGTTGATGAACCATCTATTGGGGAAAGTATAGAAATATTAACAGGTATAAAACACTACTATGAGCAATATCACAGAGTTAAAATAAGTGATGAAATAGTAAAGGCTGCAGTAAATTATTCTGAAAGGTATATTACGGACAGACTTTTGCCTGACAAAGCCATAGATGTAATAGACGAAGCAGGTTCCAGAGCCAACCTGAGAAATACAAAACTGGCTGAGCTTGAGTCATACAAAGAAGAACTGAAAAAGGTTCAGGAAGAGAAAGAATTTGCAGTTTCAGCGGATTCAATAGAAGACTACCAGAAGGCAGCAGATTTGAAGGTTTATGAGTGTAAGCTTAATGAGCTCATCAAGGATATAGAGGATACCAGTAAAGATGTTGAGCTAACCATGGAAGACATAGCAGCAGTAATTGAAGCGTGGACTAAAATTCCGATTCAGAGGCTTACTGAGGGTGAAGCGGAAAAACTAATGAGTCTGGAAACACGTATTCATAAAAGGGTAATAGGACAGGAAAAAGCTGTTGAAGGCGTTGCAAGAGCTATAAGAAGAAGCAGGTCAGGGTTTAAAAAGAAGAAAAAACCGTCATCCTTTATTTTTGTAGGTCCGACAGGTGTTGGTAAAACCGAGCTTGTACGGGCACTTTCAAATGAATTATTTGGAAGTGAAGAAGCACTGATAAGGCTTGATATGTCTGAATATATGGAAAAGCATACTGTTTCCAAGTTAATAGGATCACCTCCGGGATACGTGGGATATGATGATGCAGGTCAATTAACAGAAAAAGTAAGAAGAAGACCATATTCCGTAATACTATTGGATGAAATAGAAAAGGCCCATCCTGATGTATTCAATATGTTGCTTCAAATTCTTGAAGACGGAAGGCTAACAGATAGTCACGGTAAGACTGTAAACTTTGAAAATACAATTATTATCATGACATCAAATGCAGGAACTAATTTAAAATCCGGTGGCATAGGTTTTTCAAATAATACCTATACTGCCCTTGAAAGCAGAGTGCGAGATGTAATAAAAGAAACTTTCAGGCCTGAATTCCTCAACAGAATAGATGAGATAATTGTATTTACTGAGCTTGGAAAAGAGGAATTAAAGAAAATAATCGATTTGATGCTGGAAGAAGTTTACCATGAAGCCCGCGAAAAGGATATTAGAGTTAATGTTTCCGATAAGGTTAAAGAATTTATATTGGAAAAAGGCTACGATCCTAAGTTTGGTGCCCGACCCTTGAGAAGAACAGTACAGAGCTATATAGAAGACCGCCTTTCAGAAGAGTACTTAAAAGGGACAATAAAAGAAGGTTCTCTTGTAGGGGTAGACTTGGACGATAATAATGAAGTAATTTTAACAATTGTCTAGCGTTATAATATTATAAATAGCAGCAGGAATTCAACTCTTGCTGCTATTTTATTGTTGATAAACTATATTGCGTCGATTTATTATTTAATTGTAATATATTGCAATATATGCCTAATAGTATTTATAATTGTATATGGTATAAAAAATTTAGGATTCATCTAAATGATTGTGTTATCCTCGTTCTTAATAGTAGACAAAAAGTGGCTATATAAAATAAGAATTGGAGTGAAACAAATGCAATACTCAAAAAAACTTTTATGTTTAGTACTATTTACACTAGTCAGTTTTACGTCAGTTTCTTGTGGTAATGATAATTCGTATGTTTCAGAAGCTCGCAACAGCAAAATTACTCACGCTGAAACCAGTACAATAAGTTTAATGACAAGTTGGGGCGGTGTTGACAGTAAAGCCGGTTGTTTAACGGATTTGCTGGACAAGTTTGAAAACGAAAATCCAACTATAAAAGTTTCCAATCAGTCTATTTTTGGAGATGAATATTTGCCTACGCTTAAAACAAGGTTTGCGTCAGGTAACGAGCCAGATGTTTTTGGTTTATGGCCATGTTCTGATATAAAATATATGATAAGGGCAAATAAGCTTGCTGAACTAACGGACACGCTTAAGAAGGACAGTGAATGGATGGAAAGCTTCAAAGGAAACTTCTTTGATATGACTACCTACAACAATAAGATTTTTGGTATACCCTTTGAGCTTGTATTTGAGGGGATGTTTATCAATAAGGATTTATTTCAGCAATTTGGTGTAAAAATACCTCAAAATTATCAGGAGCTTAAAAATGCAATAAATATATTTAATAAGCATAACATTACACCTATAGCCTATAACGCCACAGCCGAAGGCTCATATATATATCAGAACATGATTGCAAGCCTTGGAGGAAACGAAGGAGTAGAAAAGTTTATAGTCAATAATAAGATAAACAACTGCTACATAGATGCAATGAAATATATGAAGGAATTATATGAAATGCATGCATTTCCAAACGATTTAATATCCATAACCAGCGAAGAAAGAAATAACCTATTTATAAAGAAACAGGCAGCCATGATAGTTCAGGGATCATGGTTTGCAGCCTACTTTGGGAAGTTTGATAAAACAGTTGAGATGATACCGTTTCCGGCTATGGGAAATGGAAGTAGTAAAATACCTGCGGGTTTAGGTGGTGGGACCTTTTATATAAGCAAAAGCGCCTGGAGTACACCTGAAGGTAAAGAAAATACTCTCAAACTTATAAAATTCCTTACGTCAAAGGCCACATCAGATTATTTATACAAGGAATCAGGACTATTCAGCACATTAAACGTATCAATGGAGACCCCCTATAACGCATTGGCGCAACAAAGTATCGGTGTTTATGAAAAAACCCTGGAAGAAAATCGGTGTGCAATTCCTGATCACATAATAGATAGAAGCACATGGGAAAAGGTTATTGTTAAGGAGTTTCCAAGATATCTTGATAATAAAATCTCTGCAGAAGAAATATGGGAAAAAGCTTTGAATAGGTTACAATGATTAAAATAGCATTTAGTCAATTACTCGTGTTTAGGATATGGTGGGACAATGATAAATAAAATTACTTCAAGCATATTTTCTAAAATACTTAGAAGTTTACAATTTTATAAAAACATATCAATAAAAAAGAAATTGCTGCTTGTAGTAAATCTGCAAATTTTAATTCCTCTTATATTTGTAGGGTTTTTTGCGTATAAGAGTTCAGAAGAAATTATTAACAGCAAATCTATTTCGTATTCTAATGACGTACTTAGCTCTATTGGGTTAAGACTACAGGATACGGTAACAAACTTAACAAACATATCCGGCGACATAAGTATGGATAAAAATATATATGACGCTTTAATCAGCTATGACACGGGTAATGATAATAATGATTTAACGCAAATGAGTATTCATGAAATAGATTCTCAGTTAACAAACCTATTTATAACGGTAAAAGGAAACAGACCGGAAATAAATTCTATCTGTATAATAACAGATAGTGGTTTGGTACTGCCGAGACGTTATCCGAGTACTGATTCGGAGCTCCGGTCAGTAGTGAACAGAGAATACTCCAGAATGAGTGAGAAGGCTGATGAAGTTTCCAGAAAAGCAGCCTGGTTTTTTGAAACGTCTTCAGGAGTTGTGAAGAATGCTTATTTAGTAAAAAAGGTATACAACAGAGATAATTATACGGAAATAGGAATGTTGGTAGTTCAAATAAAAATGGACTCTTTAAAGGATGTCCTTAAGGGTCTCGAATCTGAGGTTATGCAAAATACTACAATACTTTCACCAAATAGTGATATAATTGTTTCAAAGAATAAATCAGCCTTAGAAAAATATAAATACATAATAAGGAATACGCCTTATGATGAGGATTCTTTTATAGACCAGAAAAATAAAATTTTTGTTGCTTATACATATTTAAAAGATAATATTAATTGGAGAATAGTTACATTTGTTCCTTTAGACGAGTTATACTCCGACGTAAATATATTGAGAAACAGGATAATTATGCTCTGTCTTGCATCTATTATATTACTTTCTGTAGTCAGCTTTTATATGTCTTTTGATATGATAAAACCAATTAACAGATTGGTAAAGGCAATGAAAAATATGAACATAAACAATATACCTGAGAGTTACATTGAGGTTGACAGAAATGATGAATTGGGCTTCTTGCACAAAACTTTCAATAATATGACTAAAGAGATTGACCATCTGGTTACCTGGATTTACAGGGAACAGATTACTCGAAAAGAGGCTGAACTGAAAGCGTTACAGTCACAAATAAACCCTCATTTTCTCTTTAATACACTGGAATCAATAAACTGGATGGCACGGCTAAATAATGTACCTGAGATAAGCGATACAGTAACGGACCTCTCTACACTGCTTGAAGCCAGTATAGGAAGGGATGACAGGCTTATACCCATTGAAGAGGAGTTTATGTACATAGATAAATATATATCCCTTTTAAAACGCAGATTTGAAGATAAAATAACACTAAAAAAAGAAATAGACCCTCAAGTTCTGTATATAAAGATTCCAAGACTTCTCATACAACCGCTAATTGAAAATGCTGTCTATCATGGAGTGGAAAACAGCAGAGAAAAAGGGGTCATTATGCTCAATGCCAGAATACAGGAAGATTTGCTGGTGCTGGAAGTAATTGATAACGGCAACGGAATATCAAAAGAAGATCTAATTAAGCTAAATAAGAGTCTGGAAATGGATAATGACACGTACTTTAAATCTCTTAGAGAAAAGAAAAATAAGAGTATAGGAATTGATAATGTAAATAGAAGAATAAAACTCTTCTATGGTGAAAAGTATGGTATCAAAATAGAGAGCAGTGTTAACATATTTACTAAAGTAACGGTTTCTTTGCCGCTTCAAACATTCAATACTAAGGAGAGTTATTATGTACAAGGTTCTAATAATTGATGATGAATCCATTATACGTAAAGGTATCAAAAACATTATTAATTGGAAACAGCTTGATTGCGAGGTTTGTGCAGATGCCTGTGACGGTATCGAAGGAATTGAGCTGATAAAAAAATATCTGCCGGAAGTAATTATAACAGATATACGTATGCCTGGAATGGATGGTTTGGAAATGATTAAGCAGGCAAAGGAGATTGTTCCAAACACAAAAATAATAATACTGACAGGGTACAGAGATTTTGATTATGTACAGAAAGCTATTAAATGCGGAGCATTTGATTTTCTTCTTAAACCCTCCAAAATTGAAGAACTGACCTCAGTACTGGCAAAGGCAGTTAATGAACTAAATGAACAAAAGGACAAGCACAATGAAATTGAGCGGTTTCGAATGCTTTTTGAGCAAAACATTCCTGTACTCAGAGAAAAACTTCTATATGATATTATATACGGACTAAACACAAGTGAAAATGAAATATATGAAAAAATGAAGCTTTTTGATATATCAATACGTAATTTTGTTTTGGTTGTAATGGAAAATGACTACAATGATAAATCAAACAGTTCGTTGTATGATAAACATCTCTATCAATTTGGAATCGTTAAATCCTTTGAAGAAATATTTGCAGAGAATTATGAAGTTTTAAGCATTATGCTCAGCAGTAACAGAGTAGGTTTTATAATACAGAAATCTGATAATTTACTTTTGGATATAGAGAAGGTAAGTGAAAAATGTGATTATCTGCAGGAGGTTATAAATAACGGATTTGGTTTTACTGTTACTATAGCTGTCAGCTCAAATGGAAAAGAAGCTCTTGAGCTTCCCGACAAACTGAAAGAATGTCTGGGCTCTTTGGAATATAAGAGTTATATGGGGGAAAACTCCATAATTCAGTATAGTGACTTAAACTCATTTTTCAGATATGAAGACTATTCTACTCTGGACAAGTATCAAAAACAGATTATTGAAAATATAAAATCTGGAAATGAGACTGGAGTAAGAGAAAATACAAAACTTATATCCGATTATCTGACCAAAAACAATATAAATATACACTACATGAGAAATTTTTATTATACTACATTGTCCTCAATAAATAACATCAGAATATCAGTTTCGTCTGTAGACACGGACAGAAAATATTCAGAAGGTGAGGATATAGCAAGCTTAATAAAGCTCATAGAAAAGACAGACAAAGCAGAAGAACTTAACTCACTCCTGGAAGAAGTATCTATAAAAATAGCATCAAAAGTTAACAGTTTTAATAATAAAAGTATAAAACTTATATTGAGAAAAGCAATAGATTATATACAAGAACATTACAATGAGCAGGTAACGCTTAATGAAGTAGCGGAAAATATATACGTAAGTACTTTCTATATTAGCAGGATGTTCAAAAAAGAGTTGGGAAAAAGTTTTGTAGACTATCTTAATGATGTAAGGATTGATAAAGCAAAGGAACTTCTAAAGGATGTAAAATATAAGACCTATGAAGTTGCAGAGAAAGTTGGTATTTCTGACCCACACTATTTTTCAAAGCTATTTAAAAAATATTCCGGAATGACACCCTCTGAATACAGAGATAGTTTATTTTAGTTTTTTATTATATTAGCAAGGTGTTCAATATTGACCTTTAATGGAAATAATTGTACGTAACCATGTTTTATCTATGGACAAAATTAGACCCACAATTTTAAAAAATAATGAAAATCGTCAAAAAAGACACATATTTGTAAGAATATGTGTCTTTTTTAGTGCAATTTCTTGCCATACCCATATAGTCAAAATATTAAAACATAAAGCAACATTATCTATTTAGAAAGAAAGTCTATTTTTATAGAATTAATGTTGCAAAGTGCTTCAATAGCACATATGTAAGCTTTTCATTATGAATTGCTAAAACAAAAAGGAGGATTTTAAAATGTTTAAAAAGGTAATAGCTTCTGTTTTAACAGGCGTTATGGTACTGGGTATGGCTGCATGTGGAAACACAGAGTCAGGTGACAGTACTGCTTCAGCATCAAACTCAGCAGCCAGCACTAGCTCAGTAGCATCTACATCTTCACCAGCAGCTACATCAACAGACTTTACAAAGGCTACTGGAACAATAGTAATGTGGAACTGGGAAAACCAGGATCAGCTTAAGACATCAATCGCTGATTTCAATACCAGATATCCAAATGTAAAGGTTGAATCAGTACCAGTTGCAAGTGCAGACTATGTTAAGAAAATACAGACTGCAGTAGCGGCAAAAACAGCTTTACCAGATGTAATCAGAGGAGAAGTTGGTTTCAGAGGAACTCTCTTTGATATGGATATTTGTCAAGATCTTTCACAAGCTCCATTTAACTTTGACAAGAGCAAATTGGCTGAAAAGTCATTACCACTTGTTACAGACGCCAAGGGACAGGTACTGGGAGCTCCAACTCAGTTTAACCCATCAGGTGTTGCTTACAGAAGAAGCATGACAAAGGCATTATTCAATACTGATGATCCTAAAGCATTGGCAGATAAGTTTAAGACTTGGGATGATGTAATTGCTGCCTTCAAGGATGCTAAGATAAATGGTAAGAAGGTTTTCGCATTCAGATCAGTAAGAGATATATTCCACATAGTTGACGGATATAATCCTGAAAATCCAATTCAAGACGGAACAATCAAGTTTAACGAAGTTTATCTTCCTACTTTCCAAGTTATAGAAAAGATGTGGAAAGCCGGAGTTCTCAACAAATATGACATGTGGACTCCAGCATGGAATGCATCATTTGCTAAGAGCGAAGATGTATTTGCAGCTGCAGCACCTTGGTTCCTCAAGTACGTTATAGAGCCAAACGATGCTAAGGGCAAAGGTGACTGGGGTGTAACAGTAGCTCCAGGCGGAATGTTTAACTGGGGTGGAACTGCATTGTCAATCTGGAAGGATTCAAAGGTTAAGGAAGCAGCTTGGGGTTACATAGCTGACCAGATACTTAATGAAAAAGGTGTTAAAAACTCATTTACAACTGGTATGAATATTACTCCTGTTAAAGAATTTATTGATAAACCAGGTTTCTTCAGCCAAAAAGAAGAATACTGGGGTGGCCAGGATGTAGGACAATTCTACATGGATAACATGGATGCAGTTAAAGTTAAGTCACTCGGAAAGTATGACAACTTCCTTGAAGCTAATTTCGTAAAAGGATTACAGGAAATCAAAAAAGGAAAGACAGCTCAAGAAGCAGTTGATTTCATGATTGCTGATATGAAGAAAAATGTTCCTGAATTGAAGTAATTTCGGAATTATCTGAATGTTATTGATGATTTAGGAGAGGGTGAAATTCCCTCTCCTTGATTATTTTACTGTTTGTACTTAATCAAGCACACGGGGGTGGTTAGTAATGAAAAATCTCTCAAAGAAATCAACACCTTATCTTTTCATGGCACCTTACTTCCTACTTTTCATAGCATTTTCATTAATTCCTATAGTATTTACGTTGTATATGAGCCTTAATGAATGGAACGGATACACGGGAATAAAATTTATAGGATTAGCAAATTACCAAAGAATGTTTGAAAATGGGGAGTTTGTTTTAGCTCTTAAAAATACTGCAATCATTATGCTTATGTTAATACCATTGCAGTTGATATTTGCAGTAATTATTGCCTATATGATTAATTCAAAGCTTGTCAGGCATAAAGAAGTTTTTAAAACTGCAATTTTTACACCATATCTTGTTATACCGATAGCTGCGGGATTGTTGTGGGCATTCTTCTTTGACGGCGGTTCATCAGGAACAATTAATGCTATCTTATTGAAACTCCATATTCTTAAAGAGCCCATTGATTATCTTGCAAGTCCCAAATTAGCTAAAGTAGTTATTGCAGTTATCATGCTGTGGAGATACACAGGATATTGCGTACTGTTCTTCATAGCCGGTTTTGTATCAGTACCGGAGGAATTGTACGAGGCTGCACGTGTTGATGGAGCCAGAGCATGGCATAATTTTTGGAATATTTCTCTTCCAATGATAAAGCCTATAATAATATATATGGTTATCACATCCCTTATAGGTGGTTTCCAGACCTTTGATGAACCAAATATTATTTATACTCAGGGAAATTATCAAACCGGACCATATTCAGGAGGCCCTGATGGTGCAGTATTGACTTTGGTAATGCTTATGAGTAAGGGGGCGTTCCAGAACTCTCAATATGGCTATGGTAGTGCTGTAGCATATGGAATGTTTGTAGTAATAGCTATATTCTCATTTGTTTCATTAAAGTTCATGAATGGAGGGGATAAAGATGGAGCAATCTAATAAAGTTTATTCCTTTATTTTATACATATTTCTGGCTGTTAGTTCAGTAATTGCTATAGGTCCTTTTTATCTTATGGTAATTATGAGTACTTATGATTCAAATGCTCTTTTTACAGACCTTCATTTATTGCCGGGAAACAACTTTATGGTAAATCTAAAAGATGTTTTTCTAAATGCGGGTTTTGGAAGATTCTATTTTAACAGTATATACATTGCTGTGCTTTCAACAGCCTTAACAGTATTTGTATGTGCAATGTGCGGATATGCACTTGCCAAATTTAACTTTAGGTTCAAAAAAGTAGCATACTATGCAATTTTGATTACTATGATGCTTCCTACTCAGTTGGGTTTGATAGCATTTGTAAGTGAAATGAATTTAATTGGTTGGACTGATTCACATTTGTCGCTTATCATTCCGGCAGCTGCGAATGCCTTTGCTGTTTACTGGATAAGACAATACACAGTTCAAGGCGTTCCTACAGAAATAATTGAGAGCGGAAGAATGGACGGTTGTACTGAAGGAGGTATTTTCTTCAAGTTGGTTGTGCCATTTATTAAGCCGGCACTTGGTTCACAGGCCTTGTTATGCTTTATGGCAGCTTGGAATTCGTATCTGTTACCACTGGTATTAATTAATACTCAGAAGAAGTTTACTGTTACTCTTGGATTATCAACATTGGATGCGTTGTACAGAGCAAACTATGGTGCCAGAATAGCAGCCTTGGTTATTGGTACAATACCTATGTTCTGTATATTCCTGGTATTCTCAAAATCACTTATTCAAGGTATTACTGCGGGGTCCGTAAAAGGCTAACTTGCAGACTTATGTAAAGATTTCTTATGTACAATTTATTTAAAGAGTTTTTAGTTTTGAATACATTATAATATGGGTATTCAAAGTATTTGAAATAAACTGGTTAAATTTACTCTTTGAGCAGATAAAAGACTGCTCAAAGAAAATTAACTGGAGTAATGTTAAATATGGATTATTATTATTACAACTAAGCCATGACAAAATATTGCACATTTAAGCAAGTTGTTCTATTCAAGTTTTTCTCAATTTGAATAAAATATAAATAGGTTGATTTTCTACAAAAAGTTGCATTATTAAACTTTTTGTACGAAAAAATGGCATCGGCAATTATACAATACCAAAAATAAAAGTATTGTTTCACTTGTTGTCTATAAACAATATATCTGTGTTGGAAAAAGTATTTTATTACAATGTAGAAACAGGCGGGGGAAGAATTGAGAAGAGAAGCTAATGTTCAAAGAAATGTCTCTAAAAAGGGACCCCCGTCTTTTTGATTTCTTAAAAATACTATAATAGAAATTTTCTTTATTAATAGTTCTAAAAGTAAAAATTTAAAATAATGATTATTAGAGAAACATGTTATAAGTCTTAACAGAGATTTCTCATAAAATAATTGAACAATCGAAAGGGGTTATAAATTTGAAATACGGTTTTTTTGATGATTCAAATAGAGAATATGTCATCACAACACCTAAAACACCTTATCCTTGGATAAATTATCTTGGAACTCAGGATTTCTTTTCTTTAATATCAAATACTGCAGGTGGCTATTGTTTCTACAAGGATGCACGTTTGCGCAGAATAACCCGTTACAGATATAACAACGTCCCAATTGATGTGGGAGGAAGATATTTCTATATAAACGATAACGGTTCACTTTGGTCACCGGGATGGTCTCCTGTTAAGGCTGAACTGGATTCCTACGAGTGCAGACACGGCTTGGGATATACCAAGATAACCGGAAGCAAAGATGGCATCAGCACAGAAGTATTATATTTCGTACCATTAAAGTTTAATGGTGAAATTCATCGTGTAAGAGTTAAAAATACAACATCTGATAATAAAAGTGTCAAATTATTCTCATGTATCGAATTCTGCTTATGGAATGCCTATGATGATATGACAAATTATCAGAGAAATTTAAGTACTGGTGAAGTTGAAGTTGAGAACTCAGTTATTTATCATAAAACAGAATATAAGGAAAGAAGAAATCATTTTTCATTTTATTCTGTTAATGCCGAATTAACAGGATTTGATACTGACAGAGATCAGTTCGTTGGTTTATATAATGGATTTGATGCTCCTCAGGTTCCTGTCAGTGGTGAACCTAAGAATACTATGGCTGACGGATGGGGGCCAATGGCTTCACACTGTATAACTGTTGAATTAAAAGCAGGTGAAGAAAAGGAATTTGATTTTATTCTGGGTTATGTTGAGAACGATGTAAATGATAAATGGGAAAGCAAAGGCGTTATAAATAAAAAGAGCGCATATAAAATGATAGAAGAAAAGGGTAATCCTGCTGGAGTTCAGGCAGCTTTCGAAGAACTGCAGAACTATTGGAGCCAACTGTTTACACAGTACAAACTGGAGCATAAAGACGATAAGCTGTCCAGAATGGTAAACATATGGAATCAATATCAATGTATGGTTACTTTCAATATGTCAAGAAGTGCTTCATACTTTGAAACAGGTATCGGAAGAGGTATGGGTTTCAGAGATTCAAATCAGGATATATTGGGATTTGTACATCAGATACCTGACAGAGCAAGAGAAAGAATACTTGATATAGCTGCTACCCAATTGGAGAATGGCGGTGCATATCATCAGTATCAGCCTCTTACAAAGAAGGGTAACAACGAAATCGGTGGTAATTTTAATGATGATCCGGTGTGGTTGATTGCTTCTGTTGCTGCTTATATAAAAGAGACAGGGGATATGGATATACTAAAGGAAAATGTTCCTTTTGATAATGATGACAACAAAACTGCTTCTTTATTTGAACATTTAAGAAGATCTTTCTATCATGTTGTAAATAATCTTGGACCTCATGGACTGCCACTAATAGGAAGAGCAGATTGGAACGACTGTCTGAACCTTAACTGCTTCTCTGAGACTCCTGATGAATCCTTCCAGACAACTACTAGTAAGGAAGGGAAAGTTGCAGAGTCTGTTCTGATAGCGGGAATGTTTGTATATTATGGTCCTGAGTATGTAAAGCTTTGCAAACTTAACGGACTTGAAGAAGAGGCTGCTAAGGCTCAAACTGAAATTGATAAAATGATAAAGACTGTTAAGGAGTACGGTTGGGACGGGGAATGGTTCATTCGTGCTTATGATGATAACGGTGATAAGATTGGCAGTAATGAAAATGAAGAGGGCAAGATATTCATAGAATCACAGGGCTTCTGTTCTATGGCAGAAATAGGTATTGAAGACGGTTATGTTGAGAAAGCTCTGGACTCTGCAAGAACATACTTGGATACTCCATATGGGCTTGTACTTCAAAATCCGGCATTTACAAAATACTATGTAAATATGGGAGAAATATCTACATATCCGGCAGGATATAAAGAAAATGCAGGCATATTCTGCCACAATAATCCATGGGTTATTGCCGGTGAAACGGCTATAGGCAGAGGCGACAGGGCTTTTGAATACTATTCAAAAATTGCTCCTGCATATACTGAAGAGATAAGTGAAATTCACAAAACTGAACCATATGTTTATTCTCAGATGATTGCAGGTAAGGATGCTAAGAGACCTGGAGAAGCAAAGAATTCCTGGCTTACAGGTACTGCAGCATGGAACTTTGTAGTAATTTCTCAAAATATACTGGGAATTAAGCCTGATTATTTGGGGCTGATGGTTGATCCATGTATTCCTACAAGTTGGGAAGGCTACAAAATAACGAGAAAATTCAGAAATGCTATTTTTGAAATTACCATTAGTAATCCTGAACACGTTTCAAAAGGAGTTAAGAAGCTTGTTGTGGACGGAAAAGAGATTGATGGTAATATAATTCCTGTATTTAATGATGGAAAGACACATCAGGTTGAAGTTGTAATGGGATAATTTCTGTAAATTAAAATAGATTCCTCAATATGCAAACAAAGCAGCTTTCTATTGTACAGGCTATACAATAGAAGGCTGCTTTGTTACTTTAACTAAGATATAGTTTTACAATGGAAGTTTAACAATAAATTCTGTTCCCTTGCCGGGTTCACTTATAATATGAATGTCACCGCTATATAGATTTATTATATGCTTTACAATAGATAGCCCAAGGCCTGTGCCACCCATGTTTCTTGAACGTCCTTTATCTACTCTGTAAAATCTTTCAAAGATTCTTGAGTGATGCATTTCCGGAATCCCTATGCCCGTATCTTTTATTGAAATCACTGTATTCCCATTATTTTTTTCTGCTTTAACGCAAATTTTTCCATTTTCAACATTATACTTAATTGCGTTATCAATTAGATTAATTAACATTTGTTTTATTCTGTTTCTACTGGCTATAATCTGAATATGGGAGGGAACAGTTGAAACCTCAAGAAGAATATTCTTTTTGTCCGCTGAAGATTTTAATATAAGGACAACTTCATCAATTATTTGCCTTAAATCTATTTCCATTACACTGTCATCTTTTCGCATAGCCTCTATTTCCGACAGCTGCAAAATATCGTTAATGAGAGTATAGAGCCTCTCAGCTTCAATATCAATAATATCAAGGAACTTTACAGCTACTGTGGTATCCTCAATAGCACCGTTCTTTAAAGTTTCAACAAATCCTCTTATTGATGTGAGGGGAGTCTTCAATTCATGAGTGACATTTGACACAAATTCGGTGCGTATTTGCTCCAATTTTCTTACTGAAGTTATATCATTAAGAGTAATTACTGCTCCGGCTGTTTGGTGTTTTCCATCTGATGATTTAATTGTGTTAGTATAGATTCTGTATATTTTATCTATTCCCAGTGAAGGGGAAAACATTACAATCTCGTCAATCAACGAGGAATCATTTTTAATTGTTTCCCGTAATAATGAATTAACTTTAGAATTTCTCGTTATATCTATAAGATTCTTACCAATAATTCCAGGTCCGTACTGGACATCAAACATATCGCAGGCTGTGGCATTTATGATAATAATTTTTGAGTTGTTATCAATAGCAATTATACCATTTCGCATACTATTAATAACTGTATCTACCTTTACATTTTTATCCATTATACCACTGAGAGTTTCATCAAGTTTATCGGCCATTTCATTAAAGGTTAACGCTAACTGACCAATCTCGTCCTTATAATTCACATCAACTCTCTTTTTGTAGTTACCTCCGGCTATTTCTTTAGATGTATTAATTAGATGGTAAACGGGTTTTGTAATAAAACTGGATAATTTTAATGAGATAAGTAAAGTAAGTAACAAACCTGCCAGAATTCCAAGCAATGTATAATATAAAAATGCTTTATTTATAGCATTAAGCTGATATAAAGGCACAGAAATTCTTATAATAATGTGATGCTCGCTAATTGGCAGAGCAACATACAAATAAGGCATTCCCATAGTGGAACTGAAGCGTTGGTCTTTTCCTGTTTGACCTTGGATAGCTTCTTGAACTTCTTTTCGATTTAAATGGTTTGTCATTGTATCGATATTAGAGTCGGAGTCACCTAGTACTTTTCCCTGAAAGTTAATAATTGTTATTCTGGTGGCCAAAGGGAAATTTTTATCTTTATCTGTTCTGGAATTAAGAAGATATGCATAATCTTTTACAAACTTGTTAAAGTCCAAGTTGCTTTTAGCAGAGGTCTCTTTTACTATATCGTTTTTGAGCAGAACAGCAATACTTTCTATATTATTTTGAACCTCCAGCTTGTAGAAATATCTGGCCATTGCAGAGGTAAAAATACCTGCAGTGGTTATACCAATTATTACTAACATTACGGAGTATTGAATTATTTTTTTTCTCATTTATTTCAGGGCACCCCCATTAGCGATAAATTAATACATCTAATTAGCTGAATCAGGGTTCTTATCAGTAAAACGGTAGCCTATTCCGCGAACAGTTTCGATATAAGTAGGATTTTCATCATTATCTTCAATTTTTTGTCTTAAATATCTTATATGAACATCAACTGTTCTAGTTTCTCCGTAATAATCAAACCCCCATATTTTATCCAAAAGATGCTCTCTGGATAAAACCTTGCCCTTGTTAAGAACCAGCATTTTAAGAAGTTCAAATTCTTTTAGTGGCATTTCCAGAAGCCTGCTGCCTTTGTATACTTCTCTTCTGTTGCAATCGATTGTAATCTCACCATGTGACAAGACATCGATTTTCGGCTCCGTAGCTGTATTAACTCTTCTAAACAAAGCTTTAACTCTGGCAACAAGTTCTCTTACACTAAAAGGCTTTGTAATATAGTCATCGGCCCCAAGCTCCAGTCCCAATACTTTATCAAATTCCTCACTTTTAGCAGTTAACATAATTATTGGAATAGTCTTTGTATTAGTTGTTTGCTTCAGGTTTCTGCAAACTTCAAGCCCGTCTATACCGGGGAGCATAATATCCAGAATAAATAAATCCGGTATATTTTCAGAACTATATGCCAACAAATCTTCTCCATTATCAAAAACATTAACCTTAAAGCCGTTGGCCTCAAGGTTATATTTTATCAATTGTTGAATATGCATTTCATCTTCTACTACAAATATTACTTGTTTAGACATTCTGTCACCCCATAAAATTAAAATTTATTCATTTTTCCGGGCCAAATGATCATGGGAACCCGTTACATTGAAAACCACCCATTCTGCTATGTTGGTAGCATGGTCTCCAATCCTTTCCAGATATTTCACTATAAACATATAATCAGTAGCCTGTTCTACAGTTTCAGGGTTGTTCTTCATTATATTAATCAGTTCAAGAACAATTTTTGAAAATAAATTATCTACTGCATCATCACTGTTGCAGACCTCTTTAGCAAGAGCAATGTCATGCTTTACATAGGAATCAATGGATTTAGTAACCATTTTTTTCGCTAAGTCAGCCATAAGAGGTATATCAATCAGTGGCTTAACTTGCTTTAAATCAGCCATTCTGATTGTTAATTCGGCAATATCTGCAGCATGGTCTGCTATTCTCTCCATGTCAGTAATAATTTTAAGTGCTGTGCTTATTGCTCTAAGGTCTTTTGCCAGCGGTTGCTGTCTTGCAATCAGATTTATACAAATCTTTTCTATTTTACTCTCCATATCATCAATGGTATCATCACTTTCAAATACTTGTTTAGCAAGACTAACATCCTGTTTCTTGAAAGCGATAACAGAGTTTTCTATAGATTCCTCAACCAGTGCTGACATTTTTACCATAAGTCCGTGCAAATGTTCCAGTTCTTTGTCAAATGAATTTCTTACCATTAATAATCACCTCTTAACCAAATCTTCCTGTTATATAGTCTTCAGTTCTCTTATCTTTTGGATTGCTGAACAATTGGTTTGTATTGCCAAATTCAACTACCTCCCCGTGGAGGAAAAAAGCTGTCAAATCTGATATTCTTGCTGCCTGCTGCATATTATGCGTAACTATTACAATAGTATAATTTTGCTTCAATTCTTCAATTAAATCCTCTATCTTAAGAGTTGAAATCGGGTCAAGAGCTGACGTAGGCTCATCCATCAAAACAACTTCAGGCTCTACAGCTAAAACCCTTGCGATGCAAAGACGCTGCTGCTGACCACCTGATAAACCCAATGCATTCTGTTTTAATCTGTCCTTAATCTCGTCCCAAAGGGCACTGTTTCTGAGACTCTTTTCAACTATATCGTCCAGTTTGGACTTAGACTTTATCCCATGAATACGAGGCCCGTAAGCAACATTATCATATATAGACATTGGGAACGGATTAGGCTTTTGGAATACCATTCCAATATTTTTTCTTAACTCAACTATATCATATTCCTTATAAACATTCAAACCGTCGAAATAGACATCACCATTAATCCTGACTGATGCCACCAGATCGTTCATTCTGTTTAAAGTCTTCAAGAAGGTAGATTTACCGCAGCCGGAAGGGCCTATAAATGCAGTAACCTTGTTGCTGGGAATTTCTAATGAAACATTCTTTAACGCCTGCATATCTCCATAGTAAAGATTAAGATCCTTAGTAACAATTCTATATTCGTTAGTCATGTTATCATTCCTTATACAAAAAATATTTACTTGTGCAGATTAATAATATCAATATATTTTTAATGCAGGTTTAATTCTGTGTTAATTCGGTGTTAATAATGTATATATTTTTTATTATTAACATAAACACAAAAATATATAAATTTTGTTCCAATAGGACAAAACTAGAATATAGATTTCAGATATGAGTTAACATTATATTAACACACGTTTAACATGACTTTACTTTTAGACTATTGCTCCAGATGCTATTATTACAATATTAGGAGGAGTGTTTATGACAGAATCGACAAGTACTTTTCAGAATAAAAAAGCTGTAAACAGCAGGATAAAAAGAATGAGGGTTTCAAATGTAATTGCGAGAAACATCCTGTTTTTGTTTGCAATAATTACGATATTAACGACCATAGGAATCATTGCTTCATTATTAAAGGATTCCATAGGTTTCTTTTCAAATGTATCAATTACGGACTTCCTTTTCGGAAGGAAATGGACACCCTTATTCAGCGAACCTAGCTTTGGCGTGCTACCTCTGGTTATGGGGACATTAATAATCACATTAGTATCAGCAGTTATATCAATTCCCATTGGGTTGCTTACTGCAATCTATCTCAGCGAGTATGCCAACAAAAGAGTAAGAAAGATTATAAAACCTATTCTGGAGGTTCTGGCAGGAATACCTTCAATAGTATTCGGATATTTTGCATTGACCGTAATAACACCACTAATCAAAACTTTTTTGCCACAGACGGAAATTTTTAATGCACTTAGCGCCAGTATTGCCGTTGGTATTATGACTATACCATTGGTTTCTTCACTGAGTGAGGACGCATTAAGAGCTGTTCCGGATAGCTTAAGACAGGGGGCACTTGCTTTAGGCTCAACTAAAATGGAAACTTCCTTGAAGGTAGTTGTTCCGGCAGCAATATCTGGAATTTCCGCTTCCTTCGTTCTTGCAATTTCAAGAGCTATAGGCGAAACAATGATTGTAACAATCGCTGCAGGAGCAAGGCCCAACCTTACATTTAATCCGTTGGAAAGCGTACAAACCATGACTTCGTTTATTGTACAGGCAAGTCAGGGCGATAACCCTCACGGAACAGTAGGTTACTATTCATTGTTTGCCGTAGGACTGCTATTATTCCTTATTACACTGGGACTTAATATTCTTTCTCATCACATGGTTGAAAAATACAGAAAGGAATATTAAAAGCATAATATCGGAGGTAATTGTATGAATCAGATTAAGTATAGAAAAATGAAAAATTCAATTTTTCACGGAGTAATTTTTTGCGTAACGCTAATAGGAATAGTAGTACTTGTCATTCTGCTGGCTGATATTATAAGGAGAGGAGTACCCTTTCTTACAAAGCAATTTTTTACAAATTTCCCATCTCGTTTTCCTAAAAAAGCAGGAATACTGCCCGGTATTTATGGTAGTGTGTATATTATAGTGTTGACAATACTTTTTGCAGTCCCAATAGGTTTGGGGACGGCAGTATATTTAGAGGAATACGCTAAAAACAATCGTTTTACAAAGTTTATTAAAATTAATATATCAAACCTGTCGGGAACTCCGTCCATTGTCTACGGATTACTTGGACTTACTGTCTTTGTAAAAACTCTTGGTTTAGGAAAAAGTATTTTAGCCGGAGCTTTGACCATGTCGCTGGTTGTACTGCCTATAGTAATAGTTTCCTCACAGGAAGCTATAAAAGCTGTGCCACAGTATTTGAGACACGGCTCCTATGCACTGGGTGCTACAAAGTGGCAGACCATCAGAAAAATTGTTATACCGGCGGCACTTCCCGGAATATTTACGGGAGTCATACTTTCTGTATCAAGGGCACTGGGGGAAACTGCGCCACTTATTATGGTAGGGGCGGCAACATACGTTTCAAAGCTCCCTGAAGGATTAAATTCTATATTTACGGCATTACCAATGCAAATATATTATTGGATGGGACTTCCGAAAGAACAGTTTAAGGACTTAGCTGCTGCAGGTATTATAGTACTTCTGGGAATTCTTTTAACTACAAACGCAATTGCCATTGTTCTGAGAAATAAATATCAAAAATCCATAGAATAATTATTTTTTCTGCATTATAATACTTATTAAAATATTTGATACTCAGGAGATAATAATGAGAAGAAAAGACAGGCAAGTAACGGATTTGGATGAAATAGTTGAAATTATAGAAAGATGTGATGTTTGCAGAATTGCTTTATCAGATGATAATATGCCTTATATTATACCTATGAATTTTGGTTACGAAGTTGTTGACAGCAATATCATTATATATTTGCATTGTGCAAATGCAGGAAGAAAACTTGACATATTAAAAAACAACAATAGGGTATGTTTTGAAATGGATTGCAAACATAAGCTGGTAACAGGGACAAAAGCCTGTGACTGTTCAATGGAATTTGAAAGTGTTATAGGAGATGCTGTTGCTCATGTACTCATTAATAATGAAGATAAAATTCATGGTTTGAACCTCATAATGAAAAAATACACTCAAAGAAATGACTACACATATGAAGATAATCATCTAAAGGGAGTAACGGTTTTAAAACTTGTTTCAACCGGATTTACTGCAAAAAGAAAACAGCGTTAATCGACACTTCATAGAAAAAGCGGGTCTGAATAGGCCCGCTTTTTCTATGAAAAAAAATGTGTTAATAATTCTTAATAATGACTTAACAATAATTAACCAAATCCCAATATGGACTTTAAAAACAAATTATATAATTTAATCATAATAAATTACAGTTAATTGCAAAAACTAAGCAGGATTCAATTTGGGAGGTATAAAAATGATTAAATTAGTAAATATGAAAAGAGTGGTTTCATTAGCGTTAGGCGTTGCCTTAGCCGTTTCGGTGACAGCTTGCGGAAGCAGTACAAAGAATGATAATGCCAGTAACTCCAATCTAAGCGGAAAGATAGTTATAGACGGGTCAAGCACTGTTTACCCGGTAACATCAGCTGTTGCTGAAGAATTTAAGAACGAGCAGTCCGGGGTTGAGGTATCAGTAGCTATGTCAGGAACCGGCGGAGGAATGAAAAAGTTTACTGCTGGGGAAATAGATATATGTGATGCTTCCAGAAAAATAAAACCGGAGGAAGTAGAGGCAGCAAAAGCAAAAGGTATAGATTATGTAGAACTTGAAATTGCATATGACGGAATTTCTGTTGTTGTTAACAAAGATAACACTTGGGCTGAAACTATTACTGTAGATGAACTGAATAAAATATGGGGTAAGGACAGCAAAGTAAAGACTTGGAAGGAAGTAAATCCTGCATGGCCAGACGAGCCTATTAAATTATATGGTCCGGGTACAGATTCTGGTACATTTGAGTTCTTTACCGAAAAGATTAATAAAAAGGCAAAGGAATCAAGAACTGACTACACTCCAAGTGAGGATGACAATGTTCTGGTTCAGGGTATATCCGGTGACAAAGATGCAATGGGTTATTTCGGATTCGCATACTATGAAGAGAATCAGGATTCATTAAAGGTATTGAAAATTGATTCAGGGAAAGGACCTATTGAGCCGACTGCAAAGACAATTAAGGATAAGACCTATAGTCCTTTATCAAGACCATTGTATATTTATGTAAACAAAAATAAACTTAATCAATCCCCGGTTAAGGAATTTGTAAAGTTTTATATAGATAAAGCAGAACAATTAACCAAAGAAGTAGGCTATATACCTCTCGAAAGCTATGATGCTGAAAAAGCTAAGCTTAAATAAGTAATGAATTGTGATAAAACGTGGCACTTTTACTTAGGTGCCACGTTTTATATAAAATTCTTAATATCTCCAGAGGGGAATGGAAAATGATTGTGACAAAAATACGCAGAAAAATAATAAAAACTAATATAAGGCTTCGTATACAACTACTTATTGTACTTATAACAGTAACACTTATTCCAATAATTGCAGTAAGCACTACAACTTACGTAACAACAATAGGAAAAATAACCGAACTTTCATTAAACAATCTTAAATCTGATTCCTATAATACCATGAACAATTTAGAAGTAAAAATAAAAAGCTTGGACAGTACCATTAAGGGAGTGGCTTCTCAGCCTGCCTTTTTAGTAGGACTTGAAATGGCAAACAGTGTTAATGCAAAGATGGATACAGCAACCTACAGCGGAATTCAGCTTTCAATGAGAAATGTTGTAGAAGGCTCAGAGGGACTCATTGAAACAATGTATTTGTGTAATAAAAACGGAAAAGTGATAGCTTCAGCAGCCAAAAAATCAAAAACATCAGGAATAGTTAATTTTTACGATACGCAGCTTTTTGAAAGAATAAGAAAAGATACAAATAACGAAGTTTTAGTGGGAAATTACATAACTTTAAAAGAAACAAACAAAAAAGTAATACCGGTTACAAAACCAGTCAAAAGTCTTGCAGGCTTCAGTGGTACAATAACTGCATTAGTGGACTATGATAAATTCTTCAAACTTGATAAGAGCAAAATAAAAAGCGAAATTATTGTATTGGACAGTGGTTTTAAAATTATATACGATACGGACAACAGTAAAGTAAACAGCAAAATTCCAATCAAGGGAGCTGTATATGGTGAAAATACTACTTATATGGATTCTGGAATAAAAAAAATAGCCCACTTGGAGAAGTCAGGTCTTGCAAATTGGACTGTATGTGCTCAAATGAGTCATAGCAAAGTTATGCTGCCTGTGAATCAATACATTCTTATTCTTATAATTGTTTTAGTATTATCGCTTCTCCTTGCCACAATTATCTCCATTATTTATTCAAAATATATATCAAAACCTGTAGTTGAACTTACTACACAAATAAAGAAAATTGAAGAAGGCTTTTTGGAAGTTCACTTTACCGAAAAAAGCAATATATCAGAAATAAACAGTTTAAGAAATGCATTTATGAAAATGGTAAGCAATCTGAATATACTTATATCAGGTATCAGTTCGGCATCAAAGGAAATAGATGAAATGTCCGCTCTCATGTACAGCGAGGCCAGTGAATCATTTGAAAAATCAGAATATACTCAAAAATCTATATCAAACATTAATGTCAATATTAAGAATCAAGCAGACAATACAAATTATGCAGCGGCAGAGATAAAAAGTCTTGCAGCTCAGATTGCTACCACAAGGGAGCACTCAAACAATGTCTACAACTTTCTTGACAGACTCAACAGTTCAGCGGAAAGAGGCAAGAGCCAAATGGATAAGCTGGAGGCAAATTCGACACTTAATCTTCAAAGCATAAGTAAAATGAATGAAATGATAGTTGGACTACAGACACAAATGCAACAGATAAATTCTATAACTGCTACAATTCAGAGTATAGCAAAACAGACACAACTGTTATCACTTAATGCCAGAATAGAGGCTTCAAGAGCAGGAGAGTCAGGCAAAGGATTCGCCGTAGTGGCGGAAGAAATTAAGGAATTGTCTAATCAGACAAACTCACAGGCAGGGGTAATAAGAAAAATGATTGAAAGCATTGTACAGAATTCCAACAATCTTAGCATGGGTTTTGAAGAGGTAAGCACAGGAACGGATTCTCAAAACAGCTGTATAAATGAAACTAAAGAGTGTTTTCAGGAAATCCAAAAGAATATAAACAATATAAATACTCGCCTTTATAATATAACTGATTATTTACATGAAATGGATAAACAAAAAGACAATCTTGTATTACTGGTTAATCAAATAAATAACGCTGCCGAAGAGATAGCAAACAGTTCTGACGATGTGCATCAGTACACTAAAAATAATATTACTTCCGTAAAAAAAGTCCATGAAAAATCAAACATATTTAAGAGCTTATCTAAAAAGCTGAATTCATCTGTAGGTTTATTTAAAGTTTAGAAAATACCGGATGGGGTATAAAAAACAGGTTTGAGAATATCAAACCTGTTTTTTAATGTATTATTTCACTTCAAACAATTTTTCAAGATCAAGAATAAGTACTATACGACCGTCTCTTTCAATAACGCCGCTGAAAAACTTACCTGAAATACCTGAAATAAGCTCAGGTGCAGGCTTTACTTCAGAATCTTCTGCGCTGAATATTTCCATTACCTCATCAACGAGAAGGCCAACGTTTGATTGATGATTCAAAATAATAATTCTTGTATTGTCATCAGATTCTTTTGGTGAATATCCAAATTTCTTTCGTAAATTGAAAACTGTATGGACTTTTCCTCTTAAATTAATCAATCCATCAATATACTCAGGTGTATCAGGAACTTTGTAAATATCTGTAATTCTCTCAATAATATTTACATTATTTATACTAATTGCAAATATCTCATTATTTATCTTAAATAAAACCAATTGCGTAGACATTTTACAATTACCTCCCCAAAATATTTCTTGTACAAACATTATATCAGTAATAGTAAAATTCGGCAATCGTTTAACTTCTGTAACTTCCGTTTATCTTAACATAGTCATAGGAAAAATCACATGTCCATATCCTGTCTGAAACATTTCCTTTTTTAAGATTTATTTTAATGATAATTTCTTTTTTCTTGAGTAATTCCTTTGCGGCAGCTTCGTCAAAATTAGCGGCAGCTCCGTTCCGACAGACAAGGATATCTCCTATATAGATATCTGTAAGATTAGGGTCAAAGGAAGCTCCTGAGTATCCTACAGCTGTAAATATTCTTCCCCAATTTGCATCTTCTCCGAAGATAGCTGTCTTTACCAAAGGAGATTTAGCAACAGTACTGACAACTTTATAAGCATCGCTTTCATCACCGGCACCGTCAACCTGAATTTCAATAAGCTTTGTAGCTCCTTCACCGTCTTTAGCCATTAGCTTTGCAAGGTAAGTACAAACAAACATCATCGCATCAACAAATTTTGAATACTCATAGTCTTCTTTAACAATGGCATCATTATCTGCAAAACCATTGGCCAGTACAAAAACAGAATCACAAACACTGGTATCTCCATCTACGGAAACTCTGTTAAAAGTCTTTTTTACACATTGCTTAAGGGCTTTATCAAGAAGGCTTCTTGAAATATTTGCATCTGTTGTGAGTATACCTATCATAGTAGCCATGTTAGGGTGAATCATTCCCGAACCCTTTGCAATACCGCCGATACGAACAGTTTCACCTTGAAGCTCAATATCAACAGCTATTTCCTTTGGCATCAAATCGGTAGTCATAATAGCTTCTTCTGCGTCCGACCCGCCTTGAGAGCTTAGGGCATTAACAGCCGAACGAATACCTGATCTTATGGAAGGCATATTCAGCTTTGTACCTATAACTCCGGTAGCGTTTACCAGAACATCCTGAGCATCGCACTGTAAAAGCTCCGCAGTTAACTCGGTCATTTCCTTTGCATCCTTATAACCTGTTTCTCCAACACAGGCGTTGGCATTTCCACTATTGATTACAATCGCTCTGGCAAAACCATTCTTAATATGTTCCATTGAAACTTGCAGGGAGTGTCCTTTTACAACGTTGGTTGTAAATACGCCTGATGCAACGGCTGTATCCTCAGAACAAACTATCGCAAGATCCTTCCTGTTATTTTTCTTTATTCCGCAGGCAACTCCTGCAGCCTTAAAGCCTTTGGGAGCAGTAACACCACCATCAATAATATTCATGTGAACCTCCATGTGCCTATTCAGGCTCTATTTAAATTTGAATACAAATAATAACATCTTTATTTTAAGTTGATTATACATAATTATGCAGAATGAATCAATTTAAATTTGACATATATTCAATCTAAACTAAAAATATTATGCTATAATAGTTCTGCCTTTAATCTATGCAATTTATCGGAGGAAAAAATGAAATACAAAGCCATATTGTTTGATTTGGATGGGACGCTTATAAACTCACTGGAGGATTTGGCCGACAGTGCCAATGAAGCTTTAGAAAAACACGGCTTCAAGACTCACCCAACTGAATCATATAAAAAGTTTGTAGGAAACGGAGTACGTAACCTGATAAAAAACGCTGCTCCTGACGGAATAGATGACACAACAGTGGAGAAGTTACTGGAAGACTATCATACAATATACAATAAAAATTATGTAAACAAAACAAAAGCTTATGCAGGAATACCTGAAATGTTGGATAAGCTTAAAAAAGCAGGGATAAAAATGGGAGTCTGCTCAAATAAACCCCATAAACCTACAAATGAGATAGTTGAAAAATTATTGGGATATGAATATTTTCAGGTAGTATTTGGCGAACGGGAAGGAATACCACGTAAGCCTGACCCCACTTCACTGATAGAAGCTGCACAAAGATTGGGAGTTGCACCTGAGCAAACCATATATGTGGGAGATTCAGGAGGCGATATGGAGTCAGCAAATAATGCAGAGATGCTGGCAGCCGGAGTGTTATGGGGCTTTCGTGAAGAAGCAGAATTATTGGCATGTGGCGGAAAAATACTGTTGACTTCGCCTTTAGAACTGTTTTACTTTGTAACTGCTGCTCAGAGGGATTAAATTTATTGCAATCCTTGACACTGGAATATAAGATTGTATATAATTTTATCAAGAATGGCAATGAAGGATAGAAGTAGTTTTATGTTTTCTGGCTAAAGAGAGGGAACGGATGGTGCGAGTTCTTGCAGAGCATTTTACGAAGCAGTTTCCGGAGCTTCTGTCCGGTAAAAAGGATAGACGTACCCACGGCGTTATTGTGGATTGACTAAGAGCCCCTATTTGGGGAATTAGGGTGGTACCGCGTGAGATATCTCTCGTCCCTTTATTTTTGGGATGGGAGTTTTTTTATGTAAAGAACTTCTTAAAAAATGAAGACCAATATACTTTGAAAGGACGAATATAAATGCAAAAACTAGGATTAAATGAATTAAGAGAACGTTATCTGAAGTTTTTTGAGAGCAAGGGACATTTAAGGCTTGCAAGTGCTCCTTTGGTTCCCAAAAATGACCCAAGTCTATTGCTTATTAACTCAGGAATGGCACCATTGAAGCCATTTTTTACGGGACAAGAAGAACCTCCCAGAAAAAGAGTAACAACCTGTCAAAAATGCATAAGAACACCTGATATAGAGAATGTTGGAAAGACGGCACGTCATGGTACTTATTTTGAAATGCTGGGTAATTTTTCTTTCGGGGATTACTTTAAAAATGAAGCTATTCCATGGGCTTGGGAATTTGTAACTGAAGATCTGAAAATGCCTGTTGAAAAGCTATGGGTAACAATTTATGAGGATGATGATGAGGCTTTTGATATATGGCACAAGGTTGTAGGGTTGCCGGCTGAAAGAATTGTACGAATGGGCAAAAAGGACAATTTCTGGGAACATGGTACTGGCCCTTGCGGTCCTTGCTCAGAAATATACTTTGACAGGGGGCCTGAAAAAGGTTGTGGAAGCCCGGACTGTAAGGTCGGTTGTGAGTGCGACCGCTATGTAGAATTCTGGAACAACGTTTTTACCCAGTTCAACCGAGATGAACAGGGCAACTATACAAGACTTACACACCCAAACATAGATACCGGAATGGGGCTTGAAAGGCTTGCATGTATTTCACAGGATGTTGATAATCTATTTGAAGTTGATACTGTTTGGAATATACTTGATTACATCTGTAAAACAGCAGGAGTTGAGTACAAAAAATCCGAGAAAACAGATGTATCCATCCGTGTAATTACAGACCACATCAGAAGTACAACAATGATGGTATGCGATGGAGTTTTGCCGTCAAATGAAGGCAGAGGCTATGTTTTAAGAAGACTACTGAGAAGGGCTGCAAGACACGGCAGGTTATTGGGCATAAATAAACCTTTCCTGTATGATGTAGCCATGGTTGTAATAAACGAATCAAAGGAAGCCTATCCGGAGCTTGCTGAAAAGGCTGGGTACATTAAAAAGGTTATAAAAATAGAGGAAGAGAGATTTGAGGCTACTGTTGATCAGGGAATAGTTATTCTCAATGATTTTATTGATGAAATAAAAGCTAAAAAGCAGGAAGTAATACCCGGTGAAATGGTTTTCAAACTCCATGATACCTATGGATTCCCACTTGATTTGACCAGAGAAATTGCAGAAGAAAACGGTCTGGGAATTGACGAGGACGGTTTCAAAAAGGAAATGGACGCTCAGAGGAAGAAAGCAAGAGATGCTCACAACAGCAAGGACACATCGGCATGGTCTGACAGTGTTTTTGACAAACTGGACAAAAGTCAAAAAACAGCTTTCGTAGGGTATGAAAATATAGTTTGCGAATCTGTAATATTGTATATAGTTAAGGACGGAGAAATTGTTGATACCGCTCAAGAAGGAGACGAAATTACCGTTATTCTTGATAAAACTCCATTTTATGCTGAAATGGGAGGTCAGGTAGGCGATTCAGGAGCTCTGATTGCAAAAAATGGCGTAATAAAGATTGAAAACTGCACAAAAACCGCTGATGGTAAATTCCTGCATACAGGCTTTGTTGAAACCGGTCTTGTAGAGACAGGGAGCACTGTTACGGCTTCAATAGATGAAAAGAGAAGAACTGCCATAAACAGAAACCATACGGTTACTCATTTGCTGCACAAGGCACTGAGAACTGTATTGGGAGACCATGTTCATCAGGCTGGTTCTCTTGTAGAGCCAAATAAATTAAGATTTGACTTCAGCCATTTTTCAGCAATGACTCCTGAAGAACTTAAAAAGGTTGAGGATATGACAAACGAGGCTATTCTCAACAGCATGGAAGTTGATGTAAAAGAAATGCCTATTGATGAAGCCAAAAAACTGGGAGCAATGGCATTATTTGGCGAGAAATACGGTAATACGGTAAGAGTAGTAAAGGTAGAGGATTATAGCGTAGAATTGTGCGGAGGTACTCACCTGAAAAATACAGCTCAGGCCGGTCTTGTTAAGATTCTTGGTGAAAGCGGCGTAGCAGCGGGTGTAAGGCGTCTTGAGGCACTAACAGGGGAAGCGGCCATAAGATATTACACAGAGAGAGAAAACCTGTTGAACGAAGTTTCACAGGCTTTAAAGGCAACTCCACAGGATAGCCTTAAAAAAGTCGAAAGCCTGGGACAGGAACTAAAAAATGCAGAAAAGGAAATAGAGCAGCTTCGTAACAAGCTTGTAAGCGGAGAATCAGAGAGCGTTCTTGCCAATGCAGTTGAAGTAAAAGGCGTAAAAGTAGTTATGGCGAGATTTGACACTATGGATATGGAAGGCCTTAGAAATACAGGAGACATGCTGAAAAATAAGCTTGGTTCAGGAGTTATTGTTCTTGGCTCAGGCTATGGCGATAAGGTAAGCTTTGTTGTAACTGCTACAAAGGATGTTGTGGCGAAAGGAATCCATTCGGGAAATATCATCAAGGAAGTAGCAAAAACTGCCGGAGGCGGCGGTGGAGGACGTCCTGATATGGCACAGGCAGGCGGTAAAGACTTGTCAAAGATTGATGAAGCATTGAAGTCTGCTGTTTCTATTGTGGAATCACAAATTAAATAAATAAAATTCAAAAATAGAAAAGGAGTGATACTATGAGCGATTGTATATTTTGTAAGATAGTAAAAGGCGAGATTCCTTCAAAAAAGGTTTATGAAACAGATAAGGTTTACTCTTTTCATGACATTAATCCCGAGGCACCGGTACATGTGCTGATAGTTCCTAAACAACATATATCTTCACATAACGAACTTTCTGAAGATAATGTTGACGTAATGAAGGATATTCATCTGGCTGCCAATGAAATTGCGAAAAAGCTCGGTATTTCCGACAGCGGATACAGATTAATCAATAATTGCGGAGCAGATGCAGGACAAACTGTTTTCCACTTACATTATCATCTTGTGGGGGGCGCAGCAATGGGTTCGAAAATACTGTAACATTGTTTTTTTGTAAATAAGTCGTTATTATTTGTATCTTTTATGAAATATATATTGACACATTTTTGAAAATTAATATATAATATAGTGTGTGCTGTATTTAGCTTAATTCCCTACAGTATGTGATAAGGTACTACGGCTTATTTCCCGGCACAATTGTTACCATCGGAGGGAGGGAAGTGTGTGTCTGAAGTAAGAGTTAAAGAGAATGAGTCTTTGGATAGTGCTCTCAAAAGGTTTAAGAGATCTTGTGCTAAATCAGGTGTTTTGGCTGAGGTTAGAAAGAGAGAACATTATGAGAAGCCTAGCGTAAAGAGAAAAAAGAAATCTGAAGCAGCAAGAAAAAGAAAATTTAAATAATTTATCTTGTGACAATAGTAAGACTATAGGAGATATTTATTATGTCACTAAAAGAATTGCTTGTTCAAGACTTGAAAAAAGCCATGAAGGATGGCGATAATGTCTCAAAGACAGCTGTTCAGATGGCTAGATCAGCAGTGCTTCAGGTTGAAAAGGACACTAGGGTTACCCTTGACGATGATGGTATAGTTGAGATTATTGCTAAAGAAGTTAAAAAAAGAACGGATACTTTGCCTGACTTTGAAAGAAGCAACAGACAGGATCTTATAGATAATCTTAAAGCAGAAATTGAAGTTTTGAAAAAATATTTACCACAGCAGTTGAGTGAAGGTGAGATAGAGGAAATTGTAAAAGAAGCTATTTCTTCTACCGGAGCTACATCGGCTAAGGAAATCGGAAAGGTAATGCAGGCAGTAATGCCTAAGACCAGAGGCAAGGCTGACGGTAAATTAGTTAACCAAATTGTAAAAAAGTTATTAGAATAAGAAAGAGTCCGGTATATACCGGACTCTTTCTTGCGTATGCTTATAAAATCTATTGAAAAACTTGAGCCTGCTTATTATAATTATTTGTAGCCAAAAGGAGAAGTAGCTTATATGTCAATTGAAATTGAAAAAAAGTTTCTTGTAAAAAGTGATGAATACAAGACTTGTGCAAAGCCGGTTTTATTCAGACAGGGGTACTTAAGTACGTCTGCCGGAAGAACTGTGAGGGTAAGAAGATATAACGACAAGGGGTTTATTACCGTAAAAGGGAAGACAAATTATTGCAGCAGATTAGAATACGAGTATGGCATTCCAACTGAGGATGCTGACAATATGCTTGATAATTTGTGTGTACAGCCTATAATAGAAAAGGTAAGGTATTTTATGGTATATAAGGGTAATGAATGGGTTGTAGATGAATTCCTTGGAGCTAATGAGGGTCTTGTAGTAGCTGAAATTGAACTAAATAATGAGACGGATTGTTTTGATAAACCGGACTGGCTTGGAGAAGAAATAACTTCAGATGTCAGATATTATAACTCAAACCTTGTCAATAATCCCTATAACGCCTGGTAAGCAGGTTAATGTTTTTATGAAAAGAGATTACAAATGGAATGCAGAAAATATTGCGGGGCCTGCTGTATTGCTCCATCAATATCATCGTCTATACCGGGTATGCCAAAAGGTAAGCCTGCGGGAGTAAGATGCGTCCAGTTGAATAGTGACAATAGCTGTAGGCTTTTTGGACTGCCGGAAAGGCCTAAAGTATGTTCAAGCCTAAAGCCTTCAAAGGAAATGTGCGGAGAATCCCGGCAGTTTGCTTTGGAATATCTGTACAAGCTTGAAGAACTAACAAAATCAGGAGGAATAAATATGGGAAAAATATTGGTATTTATGTATAACGATATGGCGGATTTTGAAATAACATATGCTACACACCTGTTGGGACATGAATTATCAAAAGAGATAGTTCCGTGTGCATATGAAAAAAATACTATTAAGAGTAAAGGTGGTTTGCTATTTACACCGATAATCACAGTTGCCAAAGCAAAAGCAGATGATTATGAAGGTTTTTTGATTCCCGGAGGCTGGAATCCTGTTGTAAAGACAGAAATCCTTGATTTGATAAAAGCTTTTTATACAAGTGGAAAACTCGTTGCAGCTATTTGTGCAGGCCCCAGATATCTTGCAAAGGCGGGCATATTAGATGATGTGAAATATACTACTTCAATAGTTGAATGGACACAAGCCAGAAGAGAAGCATTTAATAACGAGGATGATCCTTTTCCAAGGGAAAACTTTATCGACACCAGAGTAGTAAGGGATAAAAATGTAATAACTTCAAAAGGAATATCCTTTGTTGATTTTGCTATTGAAATAGCCGATTATTTCGGTATGTTTAAAGAGGCTGATGATAAGGAAGCTTTTTATGATATGATTACCGGCAAATAGATTTGTTACAGTGTAAAAAAATAAATGAATTGAGGCAATTTAACTAATGAATACACAAAAAACTGTTCTTGTAACAGGTGCTTCAAGAGGAATAGGCTATGCCATAGCTAAGAAGTTTGCCCAAAACGGATTTAACGTTGCTATAAACTATAATGTTAACAGGACAGCAGCTGAAAGCCTGGAAAGAGAGTTAGCTTCACTGCAGTGCAGAGTAATGACTGTAAAAGCGGATGTGAGCAGTCAGGAACAGGTTCTCTACATGATAGAAAGTGTTAATTCACACTTAGGTAATATAGATATACTGGTCAATAATGCCGGAATAGCGGGGCAAAGCTTATTTACTGACATTACAACAGAAGAATGGGACAGAATGTTTGATATTAATGTCAAAGGGATGTTTCACTGCTGTAAAGCCGTACTTCCGCAAATGATAAGGAATAAATGGGGGAAAATAGTTAATATATCCTCTATTTGGGGATTGACAGGTGCGTCATGCGAGGTGCATTATTCTGCTTCAAAAGCGGCGATTATAGGCTTGACACGTGCATTGGCAAAGGAAGTAGGCCCGTCTAATATACAGGTTAACTGTGTTGCACCCGGTGTAATTGATACAGATATGAACTCAGAACTTGATGACCAAACCTTGGACGAGCTGAAGGAACAAACACCATTGGGCATAATTGGAACAGGTAATGATATTGCAGAAACAGTTTACTTCCTGACATCAGATAACGCCAAGTTTATAACTGGGCAGGTAATAAGCCCAAACGGCGGGTTCTTAATTTAACTAAATGTTAAAGAAATTTATTATTACAAATTACTCTTGAATTTATACAATGCTAAGTATATACTAGCTAGTGTCTGTTTTGTTAGTGATTGACACAAATTTATTACATATAAAAATTTTATGCTGCCTTGGCGGCTTGGAGGATAATAAATGGGAAATTCTTCAGGAGTCAAAACTTTTTTTGAATATCTTCCGGAGAGTATTAAGTTTCACAAATTAAAAAAAGAAGGGCTGGCACGGTTCATATTTGTGCTTGTCCTTTTTTGCCAATTGTTAGGTAAATATGCATTATACAAATATACCCAAATGTTCCCTATAGAGGAAATTGAGAAGATTTATAATAATTTAACATCGCTCTCTTCAAAATCGTCCGCAGATATATATCAACCGTCCATACATATTTTGTATGCTTTTTTAGTGGCACTTGGAATATCTCTTTTGGCCAAGCTGGTTTCAAATTTGTTCCTGTCGGTTTATATGTATTCTTATTTATCGGAACAAAGAGGTAAAGAAAGCGGATTTAGGGCAAGCTTTTCAGGTGCTTTTAAGCACATGGGCCGGATTATAGCTTACAATGTCATTTTTGGACTTATTGTAATGTTTGGCTCAATGTTTTTTGTTATTCCCGGTATAATAGCTTACGTAATGTTTGTTTTTGGTTATTGCTATGTTTTGGATCTCAAATTGACGGTGGCGGATGCAATGACTGCCAGCAGTGAGACTACAAAGGGCAAGAAAGCTCAGATTGCAGGCGTTCTTGTAGCTTATTTTGCAATATTTAAGTTACCGATATTTCTTTTAGTTGAAAACTCTATGGCAGGTGTGCTTATTGGTGCTTTTTTGACAACAATATCCAGCATGATTCTGCAACGCTTTATTATTAAAATTTATATGGATTTGGAATATAAGGTAGAAGTAACCCATAGGTAATAGAACTGTCACACTTATATTTACACTCAATATTTATAGCATAATTCATACTAATGTTCTTTGATGGGGGATTATTTTCCATGGTTTTCAAATTAAAAAGACCGAGGCTTTATGGTGATGTTTCAGATGACAATTATGAGCTGAGCCGTAGACGTTTTATACTTGAGGGCTGCCTTTCCAACGGTGTCTATACCCTCACGGCAGGTGCGTTTTTGGCTGGGTATGCAAAATTTTTAGGGGCATCAGATCAGATTATAGGTCTTATTGCGGCTATGCCCCTGTTGGCAAATATTCTACAGATGTTCAGTCCAATATTTTTGGAGAAACTTACCAGCAGAAAGAGCTTGATTGTTACTACCTGCTTTTTTTATAGGTCATTACTCGGATTGATGATAATTATTCCCCTTATAACACAGAATACGTCTGCCAGACTGCTTTTACTGGGAGGTATGTATTTTACCTCATATCTGATTTTCAGCTTTTCTAATCCGGCAGGGGGAAGTTGGATTATCAGTCTGGTTCCGGAGCGATACAGAGGCAGGTATTTCGGTCTAAGGGATACCTTCATAATTTCATCGGCTGCTGTTCTGTCACTATCCATGGGTAGAATTCTTGATATATTCAAATTATCCGGCAAAGAATCTATGGGATTTATTCTTGTTTTTTCAATTGTATTGGTTATAGTTGTAATGAATATTTATGTACTTAGAAAGATTAAAGAACCTGAAATAGTGCCTATCAGACAGAACGTAAATATTAAGAGTCTTTTTACGCTGCCTCTGAAAAATAAGCAGTTCCGCTCGGTTATCTTATTAAATACAGCATGGAGCTTTGCAGCGCAGATTGCACTGCCTTTCTTTTCTGTTTACATGGTAACAGGCCTGAAACTGTCTTATACCTTTATAATGTTTGCGAATATTTTGCTATCCGTAGTACAGGCTTCTACAGCTAAGTTTTGGGGGAAACTGGCTGATAAATTCAGCTGGGAGGTCACTACTGTTGCTTCCATAGGTATGTTAGGCTTGTGCCACCTGACTTGGGCTTTTGTGACCAAAGAAATCTGCTATTTAATTATACCGTTTATTCAGATAGTAGCTGGAGCCGGATGGTCAGGTGTTAACATGTCCTTGTTTAACATTCAGTTCAAGCATGCACCACAGGAAGGGCGTACAATATTCGTAGGATTTAATGCTGCAGCATCAGGATTGGCAGGATTTGTAAGCGCATTATTGGGTGCGTTTCTCGTCGGAGCCTTGAGTAATATAAAACTTGATATAGGCATAACGGTACTCAACAACATGCTGATACTATTCGGATTATCAGGTATATTTATAATTTTGTGTGCAGTATTTTTTACCTATAAATTCAAGACCGGTGGCGTAAAAAAAGAGAATGGATAATAGTTTTATATGTATTTTAAAAATAATGTTACAGGTACTTGACAGTAGATAAAAATATATGGATAATAGTAGTACAAATGACGGATTAGCTCAGTTGGTCAGAGTACTACCTTGACATGGTAGGGGTCACTGGTTCGAGCCCAGTATTCGTCACCAGAACTGCTTGGTATATACAAGCAGTTTTTTTTGTGTTAAATCTTGTCTATCCGGCATATGAATTATTGAAGGACATTGTCCCTAAAAAAATGAGAAGAGAGAGAACTATGCTGGATAACATACTGATTTTACTACTTAGTCTTGGAATAATTCTAACAGGATGCGAGTTGTTTACAAATGGAATTGAGTGGTTGGGTAAAAAACTAGGGCTTGGAGACGGGGTTGTGGGGAGTATCTTTTCTGCTGTAGGAACCTGTCTGCCTGAAACACTGATTCCTGTAATTGCTTTGCTTTTTTCAAATCAGAAGGACTCTGTGGATATAGGAATCGGCGCTATTGTTGGCGCTCCTTTCATGTTAGCGACTCTTGCATTCTTTATTACAGGTTTAAGTGTAATAATATTTTCAGGCAGACGACAGACAGGAATGAACTTAAGTACCAATTTGGATATCCTTGGGAGAGACATTTCATTTTTTGTAATTGTTTATACATCTGCTATTTCCGTGTCATTTTTCTCAGTAGGCTTTGTAAAGAATATAACTGCAATTTTTCTGATAGCAGCGTATGTCTATTACGTATTTAAAACTGTCAACAGTGACAAGGCGAGCAATGGAGAAATTGACGAGCTCATATTTTCAAAGACTTTCAAATTAAATGAAAATATCCCGGTTATTGTGGCTCAGATTGCTCTTGCTCTTTTCTCAATAATTCTAGGTGCTGAAATGTTTGTTGGGAATATTGAAGTTATATCAGGGACACTAGGCATTTCAACACTTGCCCTGTCAATTATAATTACACCTGTTGCAACAGAACTTCCGGAAAAATTTAACAGTGTTATTTGGATAAGCAAAAACAAGGATACACTTTCCCTTGGAAACATTTCCGGGGCAATGGTCTTCCAAAGCTGTATACCGGTTTCTATAGGCATAATCACAACAGACTGGAAGCTTGATATAATAACCTTAGTAAGCTCTCTGCTGGCACTGGCTTCAACTCTTGTTACATATATATGGATAAAAGTTAAAAGGAGTTTAACACCCTTGCCACTTCTCACCGGAGGGATATTTTATGCCTTGTTTATTGTATTTTTGATACTCAGGGGATTTAAATAATTCTACATAATATTCTCCAGAGAAAAACTCTCTTTTTTAGGAATATGCTTAATGTATGCTTTCAAAGCTTCCAACTCTGCCAAAGCAGAGGGATAGTCCTTGCACTCAACATATTTTCTGGTTTTTATATATGAATTATCAATATTATCAATCTCAAAATGGTCTAAAAGGATAGCCCAACCGGGCTTTGTTCTATCCCAATCAGTTGCAAAAGCATCCAGAAGTTTTTCTGCTGAGTCCCATTGTTTAGCTTGTATTAATAAACCCGCAGAGTCCACAGCTTTTTGGAGTTTTTCGCAGGAGCGATTCAGATAAAATAGAGTCAGAACTCCTGAAATGATTATAACCAAAACTAAACTTACAACCACAGTTACTGTTTTTGTGTTGTTTGACATATCAATTAGCTCCTTTTAGTTTTTTCTTTTTCCTGACAGAACAACTGACCATCTGAACCAACGCATGCATAAAAAACATCTTTAGTACTTTTTATATTAAGCTTTTTTAATTCATTTTCCAACTTGGCTTTGCTGAATTTGGAAAATTTAAGATTTTTTTCTATAAGGTCTCCGTCAATAATTATTTCAACGGATGGTGCTTCATATTTACCTGTAATATTGAGGTCTTCACAGGTTGGTTTTGATTTTCCGGCTTTGGGTATGACACTAATCTGACCGTTGGTTTCCAGTATTGCATATTCCACGTCTGCAATATTATATATATCCTTATTTCTCAGTTGCTCTAACAGGTCGTTTAGGGTATACAGTTCTTGCCTGAAAACCTGTTCCATTATTTTGCCACCTGAAATAAGAATACTTGGACGTCCGCAGATAATGGTTCTGGCTTTTGTACTTTTAAGTGATATGAAGGATATCAGTATTTGTGCAGCCAACATGGTAAGTATGGGTATAATTCCATTAACCAGAGGTATACCTGTGTTTTGCATTGGTACTGAGGCAAGCTCTGAAATCATGATTGCAACGGCCAGCTCAAAAGGCTGCAGCTGTCCAATTTGCCTTTTTCCCATAATCCTCATTGCAATGATTACGATGATATAAAGTATCAGGGTTCTTATAAAAACAACAAGCAATTAAATACCTCTTTTCATATGTGTTTTATTATAAACTTATTATTTTTATTAGCTTAAAAAAAATACATTATTTTTATTAGTAAAAAATGTTTTAAATTTGAAGTAATATTAAGATAATAAATGATAATCCGCAAAATTTAGCTCTATTTGGTTTGGTGAAGTTATTTTTTTTATATTTAATCATTTTTTGCGGATTAATAAAATAATTAAATAATGATATAATTGTTTGGTATTCTTTACTATGGGGCATTATGTATGGCATAGAAACACCATACCTATGATGCTCATTATTTTTATCTGGATTTTTATAGGAGGAAATCATGCAGGTAGTTATAATAGGATGTGGGAAGGTTGGAGCAAAGTTTGCACAAGTTCTTTCTGAGGAAGGAAATGAAATTGTAATTGTTTCAAATGATCCAAAATCTTTCAAGAATCTTCCGCCTGACTTTGACGGAGTGACTTTGACAGGAGTGCCTATTGATCAGGATGTTTTAAAAATGGCAGGCATAGAAAATGCTGATGTTTTGGTGGCAGTAACGGAAGACGATAATGTAAACATCATGGTTTGTCAGGTTGCAAAAGAAATATTCAAGGTACCTAAGGTTATTGCCAGAATTTATAATCCTGCACGTGAACATGTATTCCATCAATTTGGTCTGGAAACTATTTGTCCCACGGATATTACTGTAAATGTAATGAGGGCTATGCTGGAATCAAATGCTGATGTCAGTACTCATAATATCGGGAATACCTCTGTATTATTCAAGCATGTAAAATTAGCGGATGGTTATATAGGCAAAAGGATTGAGCAGGTTAAGCTTAAACAGAGTATGATATTTGGTGTTATGCGCTCGGGAGAATTTTTACTGGCTAATGCCGCAGGCCGATTAGTTAAAGGTGACATATTGGTTGTAGCAGATACTACTCATAAGAATTATAAGGAGACAAACTAAATGTATATAGTAATTGCCGGTGGAGGAAAAGTTGGATTTTATCTGATAAAAACCCTATTGCCGTATAAACATAAAATATCAGTTATTGAAAAGCAGAATGAGCTTTGTGAAAAGATTGCAAATCAGTTAAATGTTTGTGTAGTAAACGGAGACGGAACTAATATTGAGCATTTGACTGAATGCAATGTAGAGAAGGCGGATATATTTATTGCAGTTACGGGAAAGGATGAAGAAAACCTCATTGCATGTCAGCTTGCAAAAAGAAATTTTGGAATCAAGCGTACCATAGCGAGAGTAAATAACCCAAAAAACATTACTGTTTTTGAAAAGCTCGGTGTAGATATTGCTGTCAGCAGTACTTCAATAATTGCTGACTTAATTGAACAGGAAGTTGACTATTCGGGAATGAAAACTCTTATGAAACTGAAAAACGGCAAAATTTCTCTAAGTGAGATATTGCTCTCTTCCACTTCCCCGGTAAAAAACAAAAGACTCAAGGAAATAAATATTCCAAGGGAATGTGTTCTAATTTCAGTTATAAGAGAAGAGAATGTAATAATACCAAACGGTGATACCCTCTTAATGGAGGGAGATCATATACTGGCTGCGTCATCCATAGAGGATCAACAGGAATTAAAGGACTTTTTCCTGGGATAATAATTTTTATTGCATATTATTGATTTCATATGTTAGAATTGTAAAAAGAATATGAAAACAGCTATGATTAATTACAGTAACTGTCTGCAACGTACTTATAGAGAACAGTCTGGTGGGTGAAAAGACTGGAGTGCGCAGGTAAGTGAATTACAGATTATGAGCTGCTACTGCCGGGTTTGCCCGTTACAGCATCAATAAGACATTTTTGATAATTGTTATATCATAAGTGTGAATTAAGGTGGTACCACGAAGCTCTTCGTCCTTATACAGGACAAAGGGCTTTTATTTATATATTTTTAATAAGAAAAATAAGGAGTGGATAAAGTGAGCAGTGTTTTTGATGTATTAAAGGAAAGAGGATTTATTGCACAGATTACCCATGAGGAAGAAGTAAAAAAGCTTTTAAGTGAAGAAAAGGTCACTTTCTATATAGGCTTTGATCCAACAGCAGACAGTCTGCACATCGGACACTTTTTACAGTTGATGGTTATGGCTCATATGCAGCAGGCCGGACATGTACCTATAGTTCTTATAGGTGGGGGTACAGCTATGGTTGGAGACCCTACGGGTAAGAATGATATGAGAAAAATGATGACCAGAGAAATTGTTAAACACAATGCTGACAGTTTCAAAACTCAGATATCCAAGTTTATTGATTTTTCTGATAACAAGGCAATTATGGTTGACAATGGCGATTGGCTTATGGATTTAAATTATGTTCAGTTCCTTAGAGAAGTGGGAGTACATTTTTCTGTAAACAGAATGCTTACTGCTGAATGTTTTAAGTCAAGAATGGAAAAGGGCTTGACCTTCCTTGAATTTAACTACATGCTTATGCAAAGTTACGATTTTCTTGTTTTAAACGATAAATACGGCTGTAAGATGGAGTTGGGCGGAGATGATCAGTGGTCTAATATTCTTGGAGGAATCAACCTTGTAAGAAAGTCAGAGGGTAGGGATGTTTACGGAATGACCTTTAAACTTCTAACTACAAGTGAAGGTAAGAAGATGGGTAAAACTGAGAATGGTGCGGTTTGGTTGGATCCTGAAAAGACTACTCCATACGAATTTTACCAGTACTGGAGAAATATAGCTGACAATGATGTTGAGAATTGTCTTGCACTTATGACCTTCCTTCCTATGGATGAGGTAAGAAGACTTGGTGCATTGAAAGATGCCGGGATAAACGAGGCGAAAGCAGTTTTGGCTTATGAGGTTACAAAAATCGTACACGGTGAAGAAGAGGCTAAAAAAGCCAAAGAAGCCGCAGAAGCAATATTCGGGGGGAAAGGTAAATCAGACAGCATACCGTTTGTTGAAGTGAAGTCAGCTGATATTGAGGCCGGTATAAAAATAATTGATTTGCTGATGATTGCCGGGCTTACTCCTTCAAAGAGTGAGGCAAGGAGAGCTGTTCAGCAGGGTGGGGTACTCCTGAATGACGAAAAGATAACTGCTTTTGATTACACAGTTGGTACAACTGACCTTGTTAACGGTGAAATGATGCTTCAGAAGGGTAAGAAGAGCTTTGTAAAGGTAAAGCTTGTATAGTATAGACCAATTAAAAAAACGTTTGAATAAGTTTCAAATAAACTTATTCAAACGTTTTTTTATCCTACAAGTATCTTGGCTTCAGGATAAACAATGTCTGAAGTTCTTTTAGAGGACTTAAGGGTCAATGCTATAGCAAAGGATAAAGGACCGACTCTACCCAAAAACATAGTTAAAATAATGAGGACTTTACTGGCAGTATTTAGTAAGGGTGTAGGGCCAAGAGATAACCCTACTGTACCAAAAGCAGAAGTTGTCTCATAGAGTATGTCCAGTACATGAAAATTGCTTTGGAGTGTGACAATGACAGTGGTAATTATTACAACCAGAATAGCACTCAGCCCGGTTATTGAAAGAGCCTTGTTTACTGTATACTGGTGCAGTTTTCTCTTAAAGAGAACTATATCTCCGGAGCCTTTAATTTGTGATATAACAGCAATCATAACGGCACCAAAGGTAGTGACCTTTATACCACCTCCTGTTGAGCCGGGAGCAGCACCTACAAACATAAGGAAAACTGTGAAGACTTTTGATATTTCTTTCATATCTGCAAGGCTAATTGAATTAAAGCCAGCAGTTCTGGCGGCTGTCGATTGAAAGAAGGCTGCGTTAATTTTCTCAAAAAAGCTCATAGGTCCAAGTGTTTTGATATTGCTATATTCGTTTGCAAAGAAAAATAATGTACCGAATACCAAAAGTATAGCAGTTATTACAAGCACCAGTTTTGTATGAAAAAGGAGTGCTTTGTTTTTTCTGAACTCATACAAATCTCTCCAAACTGTAAATCCAAGCCCTCCAAGTATTACTAAACCTGAAATAGTATATATTACTATAGGGTCGTTGTTAAAAGGCGTAATACTGAGGAATTCGCCGTTAATGGCGCCGCTTGTTATGTCAAAGCCGGCATTACAGAAAGCGGAGATAGAGTGAAAAACACTCATATAAAAGCCAAAGGCACCGAACTTTGGCACAAAACTAATAGCCAATAATATTGCCCCAATAGTTTCAACCAAAAGTGTAGTAGTTACAATTCTTCTGACAAGTCTAAGAACTTCATCGTACCTAAAGGTATTAACGGATTCCTGAGCAATAAGCATCCCTCGTAACCCTACTTTTTTCTTTAATAACAGTGAAAAAAAGGTCGCCAGAGTAATAATCCCTAATGCTCCTACTTGAATCAAGGTTAGTATTATTATTTGACCGGCAGTTGACCAGTAAGTATAGGTATCGTAAAGAACCAGACCCGTTATACATGATGCCGAGGTAGAGGTAAACAGAGCATTCATAAAAGGTGTCCATTCTCCCGACCTGCTGGAAAACGGCATGGACAAAAGCACGGCCCCTGTAAGTATCAAAACAGCGAAGCTTAAAACCAAAAGCTTTGATGGAGCAATGTTTAAAAGACGATGTTCCTTAGTTTTTAATTTTACTTTATTCATTTAGTTAGTACCCTTTAATTATTTTTATATTATGTCTAATTATATAGACTACCATATATTGCTTATTATTTCAAATATCATCGTTAGTCAGAACTATTTATGTTTATACAATTATTATTAATTAAGAATATGATATTTATATTTGTATAAAATAACATTTGAATTCAACTTCTTTAAGTTGAATAATTTTACAAAATAAAAGGGAGGATTGACATGCCACTTACAAGTAAAGAGTTAATGCTGATTCAGGATAATATCAGTATGTGTGAAAACAACATAAAGTATTTACAAGGCTGTGCACAGCTGGCAAATGACAGTCAGGTAAAGAATCTTTGTAACCAATTAGCCAGTGAAGAAAAGAATGGTTTACAGCTTTTGATGAAGCACATAAACACAGCAGGTCAACAATAGGAGGTGTAGAATATGGCAGAGTTAACTGATAAGGAAATAATGGCATCAATATTAAATGAAAGAAAGCTTGCTGCATCATCTTTAACAAATTTGATTCTGGAAAGCTCCAATCCGACTCTTAGAAACGATGCAAAGAGTATATTGACCAGAACTTTTGACGAACAGAAACATGTTTTTGACATTATGTCCCAAAAAGGCTGGTATTCCGTTCAGAATGCAAACCAGCAGGAGATTTCACAAGCACAGCAAAAGGTTAAGGGTATTGAATCCCAGATGGGGTAATATTACGGTACAAGGCAGGCAGCAGCCTGCCTTGTACCGTAATATAAACATGAGTAACAATTTATTCACATACGCATAAACTGATATTGCAGGGATAGGGGTTTATATATCTGTATTTTAATTTTTTATATAGGGCTATTATAAGCTTCATATATTTCGAGATAAAATTTATTATAATTAACTTTAAAATAGGAGTGAAAAAAAGTGACATTACAAATTTTAACAATGTCCCGGAATGACGGAGGTGTTTTTTATTATGAGCAAAATAATAGTCACGGGAGGTAAAAAATTAAAAGGTGAAATAGAAATTGAGGGTGCAAAAAATGCTGTTTTACCAATATTGGCTGCTACAATTCTTAACCGTGGCGAGAATGTAATCAAGAATTGTCCAATGTTTAAGGATGTGGAAGTTATAATTGAAATCTTAAGGACTATCGGTTGCAAAGTTAAAGTAGAAGATAACGTTGTGACTGTAGATTCATCAACATTATCTTCTACAGAGGTTCCTGAATCTCTTGCGGCAGAAATGAGATCATCAATAATATTTATGGGTCCTATACTGGCAAGAGAGGGAAAAGTGACTATAAGCTATCCGGGTGAGTGTGTTACTTTGGATTCAAGTAATTTAAGCTGACTTATCATTTTTCTGAATTGTATAGCTTTTCTAACTTTATTTACTACCACCATTTTGTTAAGCTTATTGATTGGTTTTGGAATAAAATCATAAATATCGTAATTCAACACTTTTTCAATTTCATCCATTTCAATATTGGATGCTATTATTACCGGTATTTCCTTATAAGAATTCGTTTTACAGAATTCCTCAAGAAAACCAAACCCGTCTAAAACCGGCATTACCAAATCAAGTATTATTACGTCAACGTTTCTGTTTTCTACCATATCCAGAGCTTCCCGTCCATTAAGGACTGAAACTATATTAACACGTTCTTTGTAGAGATAATTTCTTAGTATTGCATTGTCCAGGATATTATCATCAGTTACAAGAATAGTACTAATCATAGAATACTCCTTCTTATGTATATTTATTTTGATTCCAGTACAGTATTCGATATAGAATACAAAAAACCTTCATCAAAATAAAAGCTTGTAAATATTATACAAAATGATGAATTTAAAGTTACATTTTAGTTGTACATTATTATGGTATAATTGTTATTAAATAATATGAAGGCTTGCAATATTATGGGCTATTGGATACAATGGCATTTCAGATCTATAAAAAAAGTAAGGATCTAAAATATGGAAAAAATAAATGAAAACAACTTGTTGCAAAAGGCACGCAACGGGGACGTAGGGGCATTTGAAGAGCTTACGACTGAATACTATTCAAAAGTCTACAGTATCTGCTACAGGATGCTCAATAACACCGAAGATGCATATGAACAGGCTCAGGAGACATTTATAAAGGCTTTCAAGTACATAAAAGACTTTAAGGGAAATTGCGCCATATCAACGTGGCTTTACAGAATTGCAACCAATGTATGTCTGGACTTTATTAGAAAACACAAGAATAAGAAAGTAATCTCCATAGAGCAAAACACTTTTGAAGATTTACAGCTAAAAGACAGTTTGGTTTCAGAAAATCCGGGGCCTGAAAAAGTGGCAGAGACCAACGCTCAGAAACAGGCCATTAAAGAAGCCATGGATAAAATGAATGAAAAAAACCGATTGGTTATAATACTCCGTGATTTTATGGGACTCAGCTATGACGAAATATCGGACACCATGAAAGTTCCCGTAGGCACTGTGAAATCAAGAATCAATAGGGCCAGAAATGAATTAAGAGAATTATTATGCAAGGATAAGGAACATTTATTTACCGATTACGTCAAATAAGTTGAAAGGAGGGAATAGAAATGGATTTTTGTAAGGAATCAGATTATTATGTATCTTTATATATTGATGACATGCTGGAAGAGGCAATAAAAGAAGAATTTGAAAATCATCTGAATGAATGTGGTAAATGTTCTCAAAAGGTCAAAGAAGCTTTGGCTTTGGTGGAATTGTGCAGAGAAAGCGACGATATAATGCTGCCGCAGAATTTTTCATCTTCCCTCCATGACAGACTTGTAGAAGTTGCAGATAAGCAAAAACAAAATAAAGGTAAATTGTTTATATATAATAAAAAGTTAATTGCGGGGTTGTCAACGGCTGCTGTACTGGTATTAACTTTATTGGCATACAGCCTGCTTCCTCATACAAATTTAAATCGTAAGAATGATAGTATCTCGTCTGGTACAACTGCTTTTACCTCAACCGAGGATAGTGTTAAGGATGCTGCAAAGAATTCAGCGGCAGCCTCAAAGGAGGAAGCTGTACAAAACCCTAATTCCCAAGAGAGTAGTAATGAAAGCCATTTGTCCTCAGACAAAATGCCAGCTGCCAAAGGCAGTGGTGCATTAAAAGATTACCCGAAAAAGAGGGTTTTTGAGGAAAAAGGTGAAAATAAAGTTGTATCAAAGTCAAGCCAAAGTATCCAAGAAGCGGATGAAAAATTAAAAGATTCAAAAGAATCTATATTCAGAACAAAAACTGCCGCCGCTCCTATGGAGTATTATTCAAATACGGCTGAAGTGATTTTGAATACGGATACTAAGGATAAAGAAAATAAAGACGAGGCTTTAAAGGGGCTAATGTCAGAGTTGGGAGGCAAAGAACTGATTGCTGACGACAAAACTATAGCTATTATGGCTAATAGTAGTTATAGTGATTATGTCATTCCCTTAGAATCATTTACTAAAATACAGCAGTTGGCTAATGATAAATATAATCTGGACATTAGCATAAAGATACCCGTTACAAAAGAAAATATTACAGAGAAATATAAAGAACTTGAAAAACAGAGGAATGTGGTGAGCCAAAAAATCAGCGATATGGAAGTAAAAGGTAACAACACAGTAACTCTTGAAAAAGAAAGAGACGATTTATCGCAAAAGATGGATGAGATTGTAAAGAATAGTGGTATGATAACGGTAAGAATATCTTTTGCAGATAAATAATTAATGGAGGCACAAATGAATTCTGAAGACAAAATTTTAGTTGTAGACGGTAACAGTATACTTAACAGAGCTTTTTACGGACTAAGCAGAGCAGCTATGCTTACAACATCCGAGGGATTATATACAAATGCGGTTTTTGGTTTCATAAATATACTTTCAAAATATCTTCAGGATGAAAATCCAAAGTATGTTTGCGTAGCGTTTGATTTAAAAGCCCCTACCTTCAGACATAAGGAGTATGACCAATACAAGGCCCAAAGAAAGGGAATGCCAAATGAGTTGGCCGTTCAGGTTCCCATCATAAAACAGGTTTTGGATGCTATGAATATTGCAAGGGTTGAAGTTGAAGGCTTTGAAGCTGACGATATACTGGGAACAGTTTCTTCGTATGCTGAAAAGCAGGGATTGAAAACGATACTATTAACCGGAGACAGGGATTCATTACAGTTGGCATCCGGCCATACAAGAATAAAACTTCCTGTAACAAGAGGTAATAAAACCGAAACAGATGAGTACGATTATGAGAAGGTAGTAGAGAAATACGGTGTAACACCGGGGCAGCTTATAGATGTAAAGGGGCTTATGGGAGATACTTCGGATAACATTCCCGGAGTGCCAGGTGTCGGAGAAAAAACTGCACTTAATCTTATTCAGAAGTTTAACTCTTTAGAAGAATTGTATGAAAACATAGATAAAGTGGAGAAAAAGGGCGTTCGTGAAAAACTTGAGAATAACAAAGAACTTGCTTTTATGAGTAAAAGGCTGGCTACTATATATAGAAAAGTTCCCGGAGTGGAGGATCTAAGCAGTTTTGCAAGGACTGAAGCTGATAAGGAAGCTCTATATGGTATCTTCAAACGTCTGGAATTTAAGACTCTCATAGAAAAGTTCGGTCTGGAAAATACTCCTTTTGTAGAAGCAACTGAAGCTTTAAAAATTGAACATTTAGATGTTGATTCCATAAGTGATTTACAATCATATATAAGTGCAATCAAGCTTAGCGGCAAGGTAGCAGTGTATTATCACGTTGACCCTACAGGAAGTTATATGGATGATTTGTGTATTTTTGCCTGCAATGAGGAATATGCTCCCGCAAATATTGTTTTCTCTGAAAAATTAACTTGCCAAGAGGCTCTTAATGAACTGCGAGAAATTTTTGAGAGTAAGGATATTGAAAAATACGGACATGATTTGAAAAACTTATACAAGTATCTTAAATCTCATGGAATAGAGCTTGAAAATGTAATATTTGATACCTTCATAGCAGCATATATACTTGAACCTACCAGAAGTACCTACACGATTTCTGAGTTGTATGAAGATAAACTCAAACAAAGTATTACTCCTGTTGAGATTTTGTATGACAAGCACGGCAAAAGACTTCAACAGGAACAGGATATAAGTTCATCCGAGGTTTGTGCTGCTGCGGTAAATGCCATATATGTGCTGATACAGAAGCTGAGGCCTATTATCAGGGATAACGGCCAAGATGAGCTTTATTATGAAATAGAACTGCCTCTTGTAGAGGTACTGGCTGATATGGAGCTAAGGGGCTTCAAAGTTGACGTGGAAGGCTTGCAAGCATATTCAAAGGAAATGGATTCAAGACTTGTAATACTTGAAAATGAAATATACATGCAGGCAGGAGAGACCTTTAATATTAATTCTCCAAAACAGCTGGGTGTAATTCTTTTTGAAAAACTTGGACTGCCTGTGGGAAAGAAAACTAAGACAGGATATTCAACGAATGCAGAGGTGCTGGAACAACTTTCTTACAAGCATGAAATCGTTGAAAGAATCCTTGAATACAGACAGCTGATGAAACTCAAGTCAACATACGCCGATGGACTATTGTCTGTTCTGGAACAGGATGGTAAGATTCATTCAAACTTTAACCAGACAGTAACTGCAACCGGAAGAATCAGCAGTACAGAGCCTAATTTGCAAAATATACCTGTAAAGCTGGAAATGGGAAGAAAAATACGTAAGGTATTTATTCCCACCAATCAGGATTATGTACTTCTGGATGCCGACTATTCACAGATAGAACTGAGAGTACTTGCGCATATAACAGATGATTCCAACATGATAGAAGCCTTTTTAAAAAACGAGGACATCCATACTACTACTGCGTCAAAGGTATTTGGAATACCTCCTGAGGAGGTTTCATCCTTAATGAGGTCGAGGGCGAAAGCCGTTAATTTTGGTATAGTTTACGGTATAGGTGATTTCAGCCTGTCAAAGGATATCGGGGTAACCAAAAAGGAAGCTCGACAATATATAGATGACTATCTAGACAAGTACTCAAAGGTAAAGGAGTACATGAGTGATACTGTTGAAAAAGGCAAAGAATTTGGGTTTGTGACAACACTTTATAACAGAAGAAGATATCTTCCTGAGCTTAAATCCAGTAATTTTAATATGCGTTCCTTCGGAGAGCGTGTTGCTATGAATACGCCTATTCAGGGAAGTGCGGCAGACATAATAAAAATATCAATGGTAAAAGTTTATAATGAACTGAAAAAGAGAAAACTCAAGTCAAAACTTATTCTTCAGGTGCACGATGAATTGATTGTGGAAACGGAAAAATCTGAATTGGAAGAGGTTTCAAAATTGTTAAAGGATTGCATGGAAAATGCCGTACAATTAAAAGTGCCCTTAACAGTGGATGTAAAACATGGGGATAGTTGGTATGAGACAAAATAGCGAATCAATTATTTTAGGGGTAACAGGTGGAATAGGAAGCGGGAAAAGTACAGTAAGCAGTATTCTAAAAGAACTTGGCGCTGTTGTAATTGACGCAGATGTAATAAGCAGAGAAGTCGTAGAGCCGGGGAAAATGGCCTTAGATGAGTTGACACAAGAGTTCGGTAAGGATATACTTGATGATTGGGGACAGCTTAATCGCAAGGAACTGGCAGCTCGAGTGTTTAATGATGCAAACAAACTCAGGATTTTGAACAGTATTGTGCATAAATATGTTGTCCAAAAAATACAACAAAATGTGGAAGAACAGCTGCTAAAACAGACAAAGATTATTGTTATTGATGCACCCATTCCTATTAAAAACGGCTTTCTTGATTTATGTGACGAGGTTTGGACGGTTTTTGCGCAAATGGAGATAAGGGTTGAAAGAATAATGAAAAGAAACGGTATGACCTATCAGGAAGCCGTTTCAAGAATCAAATCCCAGATTTCCGATGAGGAATATTTAAGTATCGCAAATAAAGTTATCAATAATGATGATGATGTGACGACCCTTAGACAAGAAGTGGAAAGTCAGTTTAAAAAGCTGTTAAGGTGATTTCTTTGAGGAAAAAGAAAAAAGGCGGTTTAAAATTATTAGGTGTGTTAATCACACTGGTTATAATAGCAGCAGGCGGACTATTTGCTTCACGGTATGTTTTGGAGTATTTATATCCTATGGAATATACCGAGTATGTTGAGAAGTACGCTAGGCAATATAAGCTGGATAACTATATGGTTTATGCAGTTATAAAAGCAGAAAGCAGTTTTAATTCTAAGGCTGTTTCTCCAAGAGAAGCCAAGGGGCTCATGCAGATAATGGATAGCACGGGGGAGTGGGCTGCCAAAAAGGCTGGTATCAAAGAGTTTGAAAATAGTATGCTACTTGAACCCGAAACCAATATAAAAATTGGCTGCTGGTACCTGGCAACTTTGTTAAAGCAGTTTGATAATGATACCGTATTGGCATTGGCTGCTTACAACGCAGGCAGCGGAAATGTTTCTAAGTGGCTGAAGGACCCTGAAAAAAGTCATGATGGAAAGAGCCTTAACATTATACCTTTTGAAGAAACAGATAATTATGTTTCAAGAATACAAAAATACTATAAAATGTATAAAAAGCTTTACGCTGATGACAAATAGTGATATTTTTATAGTGTAAGGAAAAATGTAATATCTGATTAGGAGGGTGCAATAGAAATGAATTCACTTCTATTTGAGAGAGATTTGCTATATCCTACACAAAATGTTATAGATCCCGGAATACTTCATGTAAAGCTTTTAAGTCCCGCAAATTCCAGGATACCCGTTATAATAGAATCGAAGTCAATGCATTCGGCAATTGAAAATATCAATACTATAATTGATATTTTGCAAAAGGAGATATTCGACAGAATAAACATTAAAATATTTGAAAACACCTTAGTGTATCTTAAACTAAACGAAGCGGATAAACTCAATTACAGCGGGGTTGATTGTATGCAGGTTATTTCTAATGAGGATGACGTTATTACGTATAGGCCTGCCGATATGGAATACATAGTATAGAAGACACAAAAAATAAAAAGGAAAGCACTGATTCATCAGTAGCTTTCCTTTTTGGTATAGATTAAATAGTTCTTTGTACTGCTTGAGCCACTAATCTCAATTCATCCATTAGACTTTTGAATCTCTCCGGCCTTAGTGATTGGGGACCATCACACAATGCGCATGGGGGATTAGGGTGAACCTCAATTATAAGACCGTCTGCACCGGTAGCTATAGCTCCCTTTGCAAGTGCAGGAACATACTTCCAATTACCGGTGGCATGACTGGGGTCAACAACAACGGGAAGGTGAGAAACATCCTTTATTGCGGGAATTGCACTTAAATCAAGGGTATTTCTGGTAATTGTTTCAAAAGTACGTATACCTCGCTCGCAAAGAATAACTTCATGATTTCCCTCTGCAATTATATATTCAGCAGCCATAAGCCATTCTTCAATAGTGGCAGACAGACCTCTTTTCAAAAGTACAGGTTTGCGGGTCATTCCAACCTCACTTAATAGCCTGAAATTCTGCATATTTCTTGCGCCAATCTGGAAGATATCTGTATATTTATTTACAAGCTCTACATCTCTGGTATCCACAACCTCAGTAACCATTTTAAGACCGGTAGCCTCACGACCTGCAACCATTATTTTGAGACCGTCTTCTTCAAGTCCCTGAAATGCATAAGGAGAACTTCTCGGCTTGAAGGCACCGCCTCTAAGGATTTTAGCACCACTGTTTTTTACACTTATAGCAGTATCAACAAAATCCTTTTCATTTTCTATGGCACAGGGTCCTGCCATAACGACAATTTCTTCACCGCCTATTTTAACACCGCCGATGTCTATAACGGTTGGTGTATGTTGAAGTTCATTGCTTGCAAGTTTATACGGTTTCATAATTGGAACAAGAGTTTCTACACCTTGCATCTGGGATATAGCGTGAACATTCAGAAGCCTTTTATCACCGATTGCTCCGATTACCGTTTTTATATCTCCGTGAATGGGATGGGTTTTAAAACCTAAATCAAGCAGCCTGTTTTCAACGTTTTCAATATCCTTTACAGTCGCACTTTGCTTCATTACAATAATCATAACTTTACCCTCCGCAAATTAATTTTTTAATACAAATGTCTCAAGCAAACTAGTGAGCATTTCTGGGTTTTAGATAATAAAAAAGCCCTCATCCCTATAAACAAGGGACGAAGACTTATAGCCTACGCGGTACCACCCAAATTGGTAAAACCCACTCAATCATGTACGGGAAAACAAATAAAATTCCGATACACTTCTTCCTGTAACGGGAAAGACCCGGTATGACCTACATAAAAGGTTCAGCCAACTGTTCATGGGAGAACTTCAAAAATACTATCCTGCAATGCTTCCACCAGACCACTGCTCGCTTTAAAGACTCGTAAAGTTTACTTTTCCCATTCATCACATTTACTTACAAATATTGTATTAGAACTATAGTAACATGCACTATAATAAAAAGTCAATGGTTTTTTATGGCTAACACTATTTTAGTAGCCTCTGCAGCATGGTAATTCTTGCTGCGTTCTCAAACTCATCTTCTAACAGAGTAAGGCCCTCAAATTCATTATACCTTTGCTTTAGTGCCATAGATATAAGATGATCTGCCAGATGAGGGTTTTTAGGCAGGAGGCTTCCATGTGAATAGGAGCAGTATACATTTTTGTAAACAGCACCTTCAAACCCATCAGTACCATTATTACCATTACCTGAAAGAACCTTACCCAAAGGACGAACATTATCACCGAGATATGTGCGTCCCGAATGATTCTCAAATCCAACGATTTTGAGAGGTGAGCCATTATCTGAAATCAAACCGCTTTCAAATACAATATTGCCTATCATTCTCTCCTTACCGCCGATTGTCCATAAATCAAGTGCACCCAAGTATTCAAGCTCTTTTCCGTCCCAGGTCTTATAGTATTTTCCCATGAGCTGATATCCGCCGCATATACATAGGAATACCTTACTTCCTTCAACTGCATTTTTTATTTCTGCTCCCTTTTGAAGCAGTACATCGTTTTGGATAATCTCCTGCTCGTAATCCTGACCGCCTCCGAGGAAAATAATATCGTATTCTTCCGAGTCGAAGCTGTCTCCGATTGTGACATTGGTTACTGTTACATCAATATTGCGCCACTGAGCACGTCTTTTCAGAGCAAGTATGTTTCCCATGTCTCCGTAGGTGTTCAAAAGGTCAGGGTATAAATGACAAATTTTTAATTGATACATATTTATTTCCAGAACTCCTTTAAGTTAAACTTTTTCTTTAAAATACCTCTGATATCCAACATAGCTGTGTAAGTAGGAAGGATATAAAAACATCCTCCGTCAGCAACAGCTTTTAGTCCCTCATCAATAACCCTATGGTAGTCTTTTATTATTCTGATTTTCTTTGTATCTAGGCCGCTGTATTTAAGACGTACAGCCATATCCTCACCTCTAATACCCGAGGTTATAAGATTAACGATTCTGTCACCTGCAGTATTCAGATGTTCAAAATCAACATCCCACAGCCAGGAAATATCTGTCCCGTCAGCCAGCTTGTCATTAATAAGGAAGGCTATATTCAAGGGCTGCTTGTCAAGGGTCAGGAAGTTAAGTACCTGATTAAATCCCGTTGGATTTTTTACAAGGATTAATTTTATTGATTTATTTCCAACATTGATGGTTTCCATTCTGCCGAAGCCGCATTCAAAGGATTCTACAGCCTTCTGCACTGTTTCATGACTATATGCAAGGGAAAGACCACAGGTTGCGGCAGCCATTGCATTGTATACATTATAGAGACCGGGAAGATTAATCTGAGTAGTATACTCAGATTCGTCGGTGTCCAAGGCTTTTGAACATTTCCATCTGATGGTTGTATGGTTGCTACCGGCTTCTTCAATACCAATACATTCAAGGTCTGCCACGGGTCTTGAATATCCGCATTCAGGGCAATAGAATCCGCCTAAATGGCCATATACATGGCTTTTGTACTGATATTTCCCTTTGCAGAAAATACAGAACATGGCATCCGTATTGATATTTTCAGAACTCTGTTGACTTGCCGCTTCACCGAAACCATAGTAAAATACAAGTTTTTCGGTTTTGTGACCAAGTGACGCACACATTGAATCATCGGCATTGAGTATAAGGGTAGTTTTTTCATCCAGCCTGTCCAAACCGGATTTAACAGCATTTAATGTAGAATATAGTTCCCCGTAACGGTCCAACTGGTCTCTGAAAAAATTAGTAACGACTACAGATTTTGGTTGGAGATGTTTTGTAACCTGATTAAATGCCGCCTCATCACTTTCAATAAGGGCGGTTTTATGTTTTGGCTTTCCCAAGGGAGAAACAGCCTGTATAAAAGTTGTAGTTATACCGCTTAATAAGTTTGCACCCGATTTGTTGGTTATGTAATCAACATTATTATTTTTTAGAATTTCTTCAATAATTCTGGAAGTTGTTGTCTTTCCGTTAGTTCCCGTAACCATGATTATTTCAAAGTCTTTTGCTATTGATTTCAGAATATCCGGATATAATTTGAACGCAACCTTGCCGGGCAGGGTCGTGCCGCCTTTTTTCAGTAATCTGAGTATTCTTATGGTTAATTTTGATATTATTATTGTCAGTACTTTTCTTAAGTTCATATGTTCTCCTAAGTAATTTTAAAAACCAAAAATTAAATAACTTTTAGTAAACATTATATCATCTTGAGTTTGCTTTTAAATATACTATTTTGATTTTTAACAATTTTCTTATGTTTTATATCGCATTGATGGGCAATATTACATTATGATATAATTATTATAGTATGATGACAACAATATAACACAATCAGGTGGTTGTGAATTAGGCCCAAGACCTATTGATTTACATTTAAAAGCACTAAGAAGCCTTGGTGCAAAAATAGATGATATTAGCGGCGGTTACATATTATGCGAGACAGACGGACTGAAGGGTTGCGAAATTTACCTTGATTATCCAAGTGTAGGGGCGACGGAAAATACAATGATAGCTGCTGTTTATGCACAGGGTGACACTATTATCAGAAACGCAGCAAAAGAGCCCGAGATTGTAGATTTGCAGAATTTTCTTCAAAAAATAGGGGCAAAGGTTACCGGAGCAGGCTCAGGGGTTATAAGAATTAAAGGCCTTGAGAAAAAGCCCAATAATGTTGAGCATACTGTAATCCCAGACAGGATAATTACAGGTACATATATGGTTGCTGCTGCTATTACAGGCGGCAATGTAACAATAAAGAACATTATACCTGAACATATTATATCAATTGCATCGGTGTTAAGGGATATTGGCTGTCAGATTTCCATAAAAAGGAATGACATACAGATGAATGCCGGAACACGGCTAGATGCCGTTGAGGTAGTGCGTACATTGCCGTATCCGGGATTTCCGACGGATATGCAGGCACAGCTGATGACATTGCTTTCTATATGTAAGGGTACCAGCATTGTAATTGAGACAATATTTGAAAGCAGATATAAACATGTTGACGAACTCTTAAAGATGGGTGCAAACATCAGAATAGACAGTCGTGTAGCTGTCATAAAAGGTGTTGACAGCCTTAATGGAGCGCAGGTTGCAGCAAGAGATTTACGTGGAGGTGCGGCTTTGGTTCTTGCCGGATTAGCAGCAAAAGGAGAAACTATAATTACTGGTCTTGAGCATATTGACAGAGGCTACTATAAAATAGAAGATAAACTGTCTGCTTTAGGCGCAAAAATTATTAGGGTATAAAAGCGAATGAATAACAGTCAAAAGAAAAATTTAAAAACTACAAAAGATAAAAAGAAAAAGAAATACAGATTTAAAATAAGAAGGCTCAAAAAGTTATTTACACTTGTTGTGATTGTGACGGCGGCTGTTTTATTCGTCCGTTCTTCAGTTTTTATAGTAGATAACATAAAGGTTACAGGCAATAAAAAATATCAGGCCAACGAAATAATTTTACGTTCAGGGCTTGTTACAGGCCAGAATGTGTTCAAAATGCTTGGAGAGAAACCAAAGAATCTGTTAACTCTGAAGTTTGGAGACAAGGAAAAAGCAGTTTCTGAATCTATGCCGTATATAAGCTCTATCAGTATAAGGCCATCTCTACCCAAATCCATAAAAATTAAGGTTACTGAGAGAACACCTTATTGCATACTGGATATTAAAGGGACAAGTCTGTTAATTGATAAACAGGGGTTTGCATTGGAAGTTATTACAAATCAAAATGAAAAAAAGAAATATATCAAAATAATAGGTAATTCGTTGGATAGCTTTAAGTTGGGACAAGAGTTAAAATTTAAGAATAAAGATACACTGAGTGACTTGATGATTTTTTGTAATGCCCTTATAAAAAATGATAAGGATACTAAACAAAAGATGTATCCAAGGCTGACTGTAGTTAATATGTCTGATCCCGGTGTTATAACAGCTGTGTTTGAAAACAGGGTTACAGTGAAGTTTGGTGACATGGATGAATTGGATTATAAAATAGGGTTCTTAAGGAATTTTTTTGTTAATAATATTAATGCCAAGCAAAAGGGTACACTGGATTTTACCACAGGCAAGTATCCGTTCTTTGCTCCGGCTGAATAATTAAAATACATAATATTGTGGCTTATGGAGGTTAATATGATACCGATTTTAGGATTAATTCTGGGAATAATTGCAGGGATGTTTATTCCAATTACAATACCATCAGAGTATTTTACATATGTGGCGGTGGCTATACTAGCTGCATTAGACTCTGTTTTTGGAGGAATAGTTGCGTCAATAAACAAAAAATTTGAGATGAGAGTATTCCTGTCAGGCTTTTTTGGTAATGCGTTGCTTGCTGCCGGTCTTGCTTATATTGGGGACAAACTGGGAATACAAATATACTTTGCAGCTATTTTTGCCTTCGGTAACAGACTTTTCTTAAACTTTGCTTTAATTAGAAGATATCTATTGAATAAAACGTTTAAAAAAGATAATATAGTAAAAGAGGATGTTTAGATTAAAATATTGTGCAAAGTACTATAGATACACATTTAGGGGGTCAGTTCGGTGTCTGATATCATTGTAGGAATTGACATAGGTACTTCCAAAGTAAGTACGGTAATCGGAAAGATTAACAGCATGGGTGAGGTAGAGGTCTTAGGTAAAGGAACTGATCCTTGTACAGGAGTTAAAAAAGGAATAATTATAGATATTGAAGCGGTTTCGTCATCTATCAGAAATTCGTTGAAAATCGCTGAAACTCAGGCAGAAATCAAGGTTGTTACTGCATACGTAAATATTTCGGGACTGCATGTGGATATAAAAAATTATAAGAATTTTACTATTGTTGCCAGCGATAATAAGGAAATTTCAAGGAACGACGTACAAAAACTTCTTTACTCAGCGGGTACTATGGATATACCCGAAGGCAGTGAGATTATAGATGTTGTTCCAAGACAGTACCTGGTAGACGGTTACGATGGTATCACAGATCCTGTAGGTATGAAGGGGACAAAACTTGAGGGAGATTTTGACGTAGTAATAGGAAAAATTATCTCGGTTCAAAATATTGTAAGAAGTATGGAAAAAGCAGGTTTGAAAGTTGATGGGATAATACCCGAAGGCTTTTCTGCGGGGGAATGCATTTTAGCTCCCGACGAAAAGGAGATGGGAGTAGTGCTTATTGATGTTGGAGGAGGTTCCACAGAGATAAGTGTTTTCAAAAATGAGATGTTGGTTATGAACAAGTGTATTCCTGTGGGTGGGGATCATATAACCAACGACTTGTCTATAGCTCTTAAAATTACTTATTCAGAAGCGGAAAAGATAAAAAGACAACTTCAACTGGCCTCCACGGCTCTTATTAAATTTGATCAGGATATAACCGTAAACGATATCAGCGAGAGTTATAAGAAGAATATTAAGGTTTCAGATATTATAGAGGTAATTGAAGCAAGAGTTTATGAGATGTTCAGCATATGCTGTGAGCTTATCCAAGATAACTGTCCGGGTAATTACGGTGCAGGAGTTGTGCTTTCCGGAAACGGAATAGCTGCAATGGATGGAGCGGTACAAATAGCAAATGAGCTATTCAATATGCCTGTACGGGTAGCAACACCAAAGGTAAGAAGTTTATCCGGCCTGCAGCATTGTACTGCAGCGGGTATAATCAGTTACATAGGAAAACAGGAAAGAGAAGCAAGTACAACAAGTTCTATCAGTAAAAAAACTGATTTAAAGCCTGTAAAAAAAGATAAAGAAAAATCCTTTATTAAAAAGGTATTAAATGCCTTAAAAGAATTTTTTTACTAGGTAATAAAATCAAAACTTGCCTAATTTGTTTTTATAATATATAGTATTAATATGTGTTTTTCTACGCTATATATAAAAAAAGACAATTTATTCCGTTTAATTTAATAGATATACACATCAAGTTTTATTACAAATGCTAAAGGGGGATTTAAATTGCTAGATTTCGAAATTGACATGGACCATTTTGCCCAAATAAAAGTTATTGGTTGCGGCGGCGGTGGTAATAATGCCGTTAACAGGATGATAGCAGCCGGGTTAAGAGGCGTGGATTTTATAGCGATTAATACTGATAAGCAGGCATTGTTTTTATCAAAAGCCAATACAAAGATTCAGATAGGCGACAAGCTTACTAAAGGGCTTGGTGCCGGTGCAAATCCTGAAACCGGAGAAAAAGCAGCAAATGAGAGCAGAGATGAGATTGCTCAAGCCATAAAGGGTGCCGACATGGTTTTTGTTACTGCCGGTATGGGAGGCGGAACAGGAACAGGAGCTGCTCCTGTTGTAGCACAACTTGCAAGAGAGATGGGTATTCTTACAGTAGCTGTTGTTACAAAACCTTTTATGTTTGAAAGCAGAACCCGTATGCAGCATGCTGAAAGAGGAATAGAAAACCTTAAAAATTCAGTTGACTCTTTGGTAACAATTCCAAATGACAGACTTCTTCAGGTTGTTGAGAAGAGAACAACAATGGTAGAGGCTTTCAGAATGGCTGATGATGTACTACGTCAGGGTGTGCAGGGTATTTCAGATTTGATTGCAGTTCCCGGATTGGTAAATCTTGACTTTGCCGATGTAAAAACAATAATGCTTAGTTCCGGTTTAGCTCACATGGGTGTTGGAAGAGCATCCGGTGAAAGCAGGGCGGAAGATGCAGCAAAACAGGCAATCCAAAGTCCCCTTCTTGAAACATCAATTGAGGGAGCAAGGAGAGTTCTTGTAAATATTACAGGAGGACCTGATTTGGGGCTGTTTGAAGTAAATACTGCAGCTGAACTGGTTCAGAAATCTGCTGATCCCGAAGCAAATATAATTTTTGGAGCTGTTATTGATGACAATCTCAAGGATGAACTTATGATAACAGTTATTGCAACCGGTTTTGAGACTAGTCCTATTCTTAAGAAGACTGAGAAGCCCGTTGAAAAAGTAGTTAAAAATTCTGTAACAACAAATGCTTCAGCATCTGTTGAAAGCGGTAGTTACGGTTCAATTTCCCAAGAGAAGAATACCTCAGGTTCAATGTCAGTTGACAATGAACTTGATATACCAACTTTTCTGAGAAGAAATAGATTTAAATAAATAGAGCATAAATTAAGTTAATTTATCGCATTTACAACCCGTTGGAAGTTCCAACGGGTTTTTTGCATTTTCGAGGTTTTTGCAAACCTATTTTGTCATATGAAAATTCTTTTTCTACATTTCTTTTTGACAAACTTTTGTTATTTAGCTATGTATAATAAACATAAAAACATAAAGGCTTGAATAATAATTTAATAGATAAAATTTCCGTACAGGTCTTTTAGTAATTGTGAGGTATAAAAGTGGAAATTTATTTGGATGTTCTTATACTTGAAAATTTGGTTATCAATTATCTTATTCTATATGTTACTGCAAAGTTTTCCAAATACAGAACCAGTACTTTGCGATTATTTTTAGGCGCGATAATAGGTGCCTTATATGTTGGTATAATCATAATTGAACCTGATATAAAGGTATTTTACACTACAGTAGCAAAAATACTTTTGTCCTTTTTTATAATTGCTGTAACCTTTTTCCCGAGGAGTATTATGACATTTATAAAAACATTGGTAATCTTTTACATTTCAACTTTTATATTTGCCGGTGCGGCACTTGCGTTCTTGTTTTTCAATGACCAGGGAGGTTTTGTGAAAAACGGTATTGTTTATGTTTTTGGACAATCGAAGTGGAGTTTGATGTTTTTTTCACTTGTTACTGTAGGTATAATCATAAAAATATTTATGGAAGTTATTCAAAGTAAATTTACAAGAGAGAATCTTCTGATACCGGTAAAGATTACCTTTGATAACAGAAAGATTGGGTTTCCTGCTTTAGTAGATACCGGTAATTCATTAAAGGACCCTTTAACAAATAATCCTGTAATGGTTGTAGAATTTAACGCATTAGAAGAACTACTGCCCATAGAGATAAAGGATATCTTTAAAAATTCAAAAGAAGACGATTTAAGCTGTGTAACTACAACAATTTCAACTTCTAAGTGGTTTTCAAGATTCAGGTTGATACCCTTTAGCTCATTAGGCAAGGAAAACGGAATGCTTATAGGGTTTAAACCTGATTTTATTGAAATAGGTGAGGAAGAAGAAAAAAGGGATGTAAAAAATGTGATTGTAGGTATATACAACAAGTCCCTATCAAGGAATGAAAAGTACAAGGCACTGCTTGGTCCGGAACTGGTTGCGTAGGCTGAATTACTATATACATATTTGAAAGGGGACAGCTAAATGAATTTTGTATCCAGGTGTAAGATGTACTTACTTATCAAGTACGAAACGCTATTAAGAAAATTTAAGATTGGAAGTGTCTTTCCCGTACATTACATAGGAGGCAGTGAGGCTTTGCCGCCGCCTCTTACCCTTGACGAAGAGACATACCTTCTTAATAAGCTTGAACAAAGCGATTATGGTGTTAAAAGTATTTTAATTGAACGAAATCTCAGACTGGTTGTTTATATCGCAAGAAAGTTTGAAAACACAGGTGTAGGAGTAGAGGATTTGATTTCCATCGGTACTATAGGTTTGATAAAGGCTATAAATACCTTTAATCCTTCAAAAAATATCAAGCTTGCAACATATGCTTCAAGATGTATTGAAAATGAAATTCTCATGTATTTGAGAAGAAACAATAGGGTTAAGGCCGAAATATCTATTGATGAACCTTTAAATATCGATTGGGATGGTAATGAACTTCTGCTGTCGGATATACTTGGAACCGACAATGACATGATTCATAGGAGTATTGAGGACGAGGTTGACAAGGAACTTCTTGCTGCGGCAATGAAAAAATTATCAGTAAGAGAGAAGAAAATAATGGAACTCCGCTTCGGACTTTCTAACGGCGTTGAAAAAACTCAAAAAGAAGTGGCAGACATGCTGGGCATATCACAGTCTTATATTTCCAGACTTGAAAAAAGAATTATCAGCAGACTAAAAAAAGAGATTAGCAGGATGACCTAGAAAGAAGCCGTTGAGCCCTCAAAAGCAAGATTGTCAAGGGTTTGGAGAAAAATATTTTGGATGCTGATTCAGTATAAATTAGGCCTTCATGGCAATAATGATATTGCATAGTTATTATTGCTCTGGAGGTTTTTTATATGCTTATCAATAAAGTTGAAATATGTGGCGTTAATACATCTAAACTTCCTGTTCTTACTAACGAACAGAAAAAAGTACTATTTGAAAGAATGCATAAAGGCGATAATTCTGCTAGAGATGAGTTTATAAATGGAAATCTCAGGCTTGTATTAAGTGTTATTCAGAGATTTAATAATAGAGGAGAATATGTAGATGATTTGTTTCAGGTAGGCTGCATAGGTTTAATAAAAGCTATAGATAATTTTGATGTAAGTCAGAATGTCAAGTTCTCAACTTATGCAGTCCCCATGATAATAGGAGAAATCAGAAGGTATCTCAGGGACAATAACTCCATAAGAGTCAGCCGTTCATTGCGAGATATTGCATATAAGGCATTACAGGCAAAGGAGAGGCTTACAACACAAAATTCAAAGGAGCCTACAATCGCAGAACTGGCTCAGGAGCTTCAACTTCCAAAGGAGGATATTGTTTTTGCATTGGATGCGATTCAAGACCCTATATCGTTGTTTGAGTCCGTCTACCATGACGGAGGAGATGCCATTTACGTAATGGACCAGGTCAGTGATGACAAGAATATTGACGAAAATTGGCTTGAAACGATTTCTCTGAAGGAAGCCATGCGTAAACTCAATGATAGGGAAAAACTGATTCTCAATCTCAGATTCTTTGAAGGAAGAACTCAAATGGAAGTTGCAGATGAAATAGGAATCTCTCAAGCACAGGTATCAAGGCTTGAAAAGACAGCATTAATGCATATGAAGAAGTACATTTAACAAATGAACAACTAAATATTTCATATCAAAAAAATTAGGACATATAATGATTAATATATGTCCTAATTTTTTTATAGATTGCGGAGGTCAATATATGAGAAGAGCAAGCAGCCTGAAGGAGAAGGAAGTTATAAATGTTTCGGATGGTACACGACTGGGAATGGTCTCAGATGTTGAAATAAACCTGAATGAAGGAAGAATAGAGGGTATAGTAGTACCGATACCGGGTAAATGGTTTGGTCTGTTCGGAAAGGACAATGAATACATAATTCCATGGGAAAGCATAATAAAGGTTGGTGACGAAATAATACTGGTTGAAATGAATGAGAATATTGTCAGAAAGTTTTTAGAATGATAGTAGCTGTAGGTATACAAATATTATCAAATAAGGTAAAATGGAATCAGCATAAAAAACACTTGCTTTTACAACAGGAGGATAAAAACAAATGAAGTGTCCCTTTTGCGGTTTTATAGAAGATAAGGTCATTGATTCCAGACCTACAGACGAAGGCTCTGCTATAAGAAGAAGACGTGAATGTACAAAATGCAACAGAAGATTTACCACATATGAGAAGGTTGAAAGTTTACCACTTATGGTAATAAAAAAAGATAAGTCAAGACAGCCCTTTGATAGGGATAAACTAATGAACGGACTCTTGAGAGCATGTGAGAAAAGGCCTGTTTCTATAAATGATTTGGAAAAAATGGTAGAAAATATCGAATCACAACTGCATAATTCACTTCAAAGGGAAGTAACTACAGAAGACATTGGGGAAATGGTTATGTCAAAGCTCAAAGCTATGGACGAAGTTGCTTACGTAAGATTTGCATCTGTTTACAGGCAATTCAAGGATATAAATACTTTCATGGACGAGCTCAGAAAGCTTCTTAGAGATGAAAAAATAGAATAGTCTATATAAAAAATACAGCCCATTCACTTTTATTGAATGGGCTTTTTGACTTTATTTAAATTATATGGTAAAATTTCATTTAAATGATATCATTTCTTGTAATTTCTTAGTATTTTTTCAAAAATTGGTAAGGCTTCTAATTAAAATTCTTAAGTTATATTCTAAAGCGTTTTACATCTGAAATTTCTAAAAAAATTAAATGAGAGGATCTTTTATATGGTCTCAAAGGTAAAGAGCTGTGCCCTTTTGGGTATTGACGGCTGTATTGTTGACGTTGAAACGGATATAAGCAATGGTATACCCAATTTTGACGTAGTAGGACTTGGCGATATGGCAGTGAGAGAATCACGTGAGCGGGTCAGAGCTGCTATTAAGAACAGCGGTATGGATTTTCCCGTAAGGAGAATAACAATAAATCTTGCTCCTGCAAGTCTGCGGAAGGGAGGATCAATGTATGACGTTTCCATTGCAGTAGGAATACTTGTAGCTTCGGATATAATAAAAAATACTGACCTTTCGTCGTACATGTTCTTAGGAGAACTTTCTCTGGACGGAAGTATAAAACCTATAGATGGGATTATATCAATGGTTTGCTGTGCAGCTGCAAATAACATAAAAAATATATTTGTACCTGAAACAAATTCGGATGAAGCAGCAGTATTCAGCAGTGTAAACATTTTACCGGTAAAATGCCTTAATGATATTATAAAGCACCTGAATGGAGATAGCATTATTCTATCCTACTTTACGAACGTGGACAGCATATTTATGCATAATACTAAGGATAGCTTGGATTTTTGTGATGTAAAGGGGCAGGCAAGTTTAAAGAGGGCAATGGAGGTAGCTGCGTGTGGTTCACATAATATGTTGATGATGGGTTCACCCGGCAGCGGAAAAACAATGCTGGCGAAAAGACTGCCCTCAATACTTCCTGACATGACCTTCGAGGAAGCAGTTCAAATAACGAAAATACACAGTATTTCGGGTCTTTTGCCGAGAAATACTTCTCTGCTTACTCAGAGACCTTTCAGAAATCCTCATCACACCATATCAGCAATAAGTCTTGTAGGAGGCGGAAAACAGTGTAAACCGGGAGAAGTTAGCCTAGCTCATTACGGTGTTCTGTTTCTGGATGAATTCCCGGAATTTGAAAAAAGTGCTATTGAAGTACTTAGACAGCCTCTGGAAGATGGAGAGATAACCATATCCAGAGTTAACGGAAGTATTACATACCCTGCAAGAACAACTCTTATTTGTGCTGCTAACCCATGCAAATGCGGTTATTATCTGGAGCAGACCAACAAATGCAGTTGCACACCCAAAATGGTGCAGCAATATCTTGGCAAACTAAGTCAACCGTTACTGGACAGGATTGATATACACACAGAAATACATCCGGTAAGATACGAGGATTTAAATAATGCGGTTAAGGAAGAAACATCTGCTGTCATACGTGAAAGAGTAAACAGGGCAAGAAAGCTTCAGAATGACAGGTACAGAAAATTAGGAATATATTCCAATTCTGAATTGACACCAACATTGATAAGAAAATACTGTGAACTTGACCGAAGTACTTCTTGCCTTCTTAAAATGGCATTTGAAAGGCTTGGACTGAGTGCTCGTGCTTATGACAGAATACTAAAAGTAGCAAGGACTATTGCTGATATGGATGATAGCGAGAAAATAAAATCTGAACATATTGCCGAAGCGATACAATACCGCAGCATGGACAGAATAAAAATATAGAGGAGAGTTTATGAGAGATATTGAGTATTGGATTTGGTTATCATCTTTGGAAGGATTAAGTCCCAAAAAAGCATTTGATTTACTGGATAAATTTAAAAGTCCCGATGTTATATATGGCCTTTCTAAAAATGAACTTAAAAATACAAAAGGATTAACTGAAAAAAACATAAAAGAGCTTTTAAACTCAGACAAAAGAGCTAGAGTTGGTACTATATACCAAGCAATGATACGAAATAATATAAAAATGGTAAATATTTATGAAGAAACCTATCCTCAAAAACTGAAAAATATTTATGACCCGCCAATAGCTTTATATTATAAAGGAAAGCTCGAATATGACAGTTTTTCTATTGCAATTGTTGGCTCCAGAAGAACTACCGTATATGGTGCCAAAGCGGCAGGCAGACTGTCATATGACCTCTCAATGAGAGGCGTAGCAATAGTAAGCGGCCTAGCAAGAGGAATAGACAGTATTGCCCATAGAGGGTGTCTGGACGCAGGAGGAAAAACCATAGCAGTTCTCGGTTCCGGCCTTGATAATATTTATCCTCAGGAAAATGCAGGATTATTTAAGGAAATAATTGATTCCAAAGGATTAGTGTTATCTGAATACCCTCCGGGAATGCCTCCGTTGCAACATAACTTTCCGGCGCGAAACAGGATAATAAGTGGTATTTCCGGTGGAGTACTTGTGGTTGAGGCAGCTAAAAGGAGTGGTTCACTTATTACTGCAGGGTGTGCCTTGGAACAGGGAAGAGAGGTATTTGCCGTTCCGGGAAATATCGACTGTGCCTATAGTATGGGTACAAACCAATTAATTAAAGAAGGAGCTAAACTGGTATTAAATGCTTCAGATATTTTAGAAGAATTTGAATACGGCGGAATACAAAATTTTACACCTATACATGAGGATACCAATAATGAAATCTGTAAAGAATACCTAAATCTGTTTAAAGGACTAACAACTGACGAAATAAAAATATTAAAGGTAATTTTAATGGGAGCACATAATATTGATGAAATACTTGTAAGAAGTAATATTTCTGCAAAAGATGCAAACAGTATACTCTTTATGCTTGAAATGAAAGGGATAATCGGACAGAACCCCGGTAAATCATTTGAGGTTATAATATAGTCATAATACATAAAAAAAATAAGAATAATTTCAAGTAATTAATGTAGAATTACTAATGTAAGGTTGACAGATTGAAAAAACCAGTTTAAATTAGTAGTTGTTTAATAATATAATATACAGAAAATGGATATTCGACACGGAGGAATAAAATGGCTGATAACCTGGTTATTGTGGAGTCTCCCGGAAAAGTTAAATCTATAAGCAAATTTTTAGGTAAGGGATATAAGGTAGAGGCTTCTGTCGGGCATGTTAGGGACTTACCTAAAAGTCAGATGGGTGTTGATATTGATAATGATTTTGATCCCAAGTATATTACTATAAGAGGCAAGGGCGATGTTATATCAAAGCTGAAAAAAGAAGCCAAGGCAGCAAAAAAAGTGTTTCTCGCAACTGACCCTGACCGTGAAGGTGAGGCGATATCCTGGCACTTGGCCAAAATTTTAAATATTGATGAAAAGCAGAAGTGTAGAGTTTCTTTTAACGAAATAACTCAAAACGCTGTAAAGAATGCAGTAAAACAGCCAAGAACAATAGATATGGGCCTTGTTGATGCACAGCAGGCAAGAAGAGTACTGGACAGAATAGTGGGATATAAGATAAGTCCTCTGCTTTGGAAGAAAGTTAAAAAAGGTTTGAGCGCAGGTAGAGTACAATCTGTAGCTACAAAAATGATTTGCGACAGGGAAGATGAAATAGAAAATTTTGAGTCGCAGGAATATTGGTCAATAACGGCAAAACTTTCAAAACCGAAAGCGAGTCCGAATTTTGAAGCAAGATTCTATGGCATAGGCAAGGAAAAAATGGAGTTAACAAATGAGGAACAGGTTAATTCTATTTTAGCTGAAATAAATAAAAGCCAATATATTGTACAAAAAGTTAAAGAACAGGAAAAGAAAAGAGCAGCTGCAGCACCTTTTATTACCAGTACATTGCAGCAGGAAGCTTCTAGAAAACTGGGCTTTACAACAAAGAGAACTATGATGGTTGCTCAGCAGCTATACGAAGGTATTGAAATAAAGGGCCATGGCTCTGTGGGTCTTATAACCTATATGAGAACAGACTCAACAAGGATATCAACTGAAGCACAGAACGAGGCCAGAGAATATATAAAGACAAAGTACGGACAGGATTATATACCTGAAAATCCAAGGGTATATAAAAATAAATCAGCATCTCAGGATGCTCATGAAGGTATCCGTCCGACATATATGGATATGGCACCTGAGGGACTGAAGGAATTTCTAAGTGCTGAACAATACAAGCTCTACAAGCTTATATGGGACAGATTTATATCAAGTCAGATGTCATCTGCCATATACGACACTGTAGCAGCTGATATTACCGCAGGGAAATATATGTTCAAAGCCAATGGCTCCAAAGTAAAATTTCCGGGCTTTATGGTGTTGTACATTGAAGGTAATGATGTTGAAGGCAAGGAGGAAGACGGAGAGCAGAATGAAAAGGAAAACACTCTGCCACAGCTGAATGAAGGAGATATTCTTGAATTGAAAAAGAATACGCCAAAGCAGCATTTTACGCAACCTCCTGCCAGATACACCGAGGCAACCCTTGTAAGGGCCTTGGAAGAAAAAGGGATAGGAAGACCAAGTACTTACGCCCCTACAATTACAACTATTTTATCACGTGGTTATGTTTTGAAGGAAAAGAAGTTGCTGGTACCGACTGAGCTTGGAAAAATTGTAAATGACATAATGAAGAACCATTTTGAAAACATTGTTGATACAAAATTTACTGCACAGATGGAAAGCGAACTGGATGATGTTGAGGACGGTAACAAAGAATGGAAGGCCGTAATGAGGGATTTTTATTCTTCATTTGCAGGAGTGCTTAAAGAGGCCGAAGAATCAATAGGCGATGTTGAGTTACCTGTGGAAGTGTCAGATGTACAATGTGATAAGTGCGGAAGGTTTATGGTGGTAAAACATGGTAGATTTGGAAAATTTCTTGCTTGTCCGGGATTTCCTGAATGCAGAAATACTAAACCTATTGTAGAAGAAGCTGGGGTGGAGTGTCCGCTTTGTAAGGGAAAGGTACTCATTAAAAAGACTAAAAAAGGTAAAAAGTATATTGGTTGTGAAAGAAATCCGGAATGTTCATTTATGAGCTGGGATATGCCTAGTCCTAATAAGGAAACGTGTCCTGTGTGCGGAGCATTTATGCTTCAAAAATCCTCCGGTAAAAAGAAGGTTCTTAAATGCAGCAATGACAAGTGTTCCAGTAATACTGAAACCTCAAAAGATACTGCCAAGTAAATTTAAAAAATAGAACAATTTTCACATTGTATATTTATAAAAAATTATTTATACTTATAATTGTAATTTTAACCGAAGGTAAAAAAAGTCTGCTTTCGGTTAATTTTATTTATTGACATAAGTTGAAGGAGACTTTAGATGGGTAAGAAAGTAAATGTAATAGGAGCAGGACTTGCAGGATGTGAGGCGGCGTATCAGCTGGCTAAAAGGGGTATTAATGTAACTCTTTATGAGATGAAGCCTGAAAAAAGTAGCCCTGCTCACCATTCTAATGATTTTGCAGAGTTGGTGTGCAGTAACTCCCTACGTTCAGCTCAACTTGAAAATGCAGTGGGACTGCTGAAAGAGGAACTCAGAACCATGGACTCACTGATAATGAGAGCAGCCGATGAAACCAGAGTTCCGGCAGGAGGAGCACTTGCTGTAGACAGAGAAGGATTTTCACAATATATAACCAAAGAAATTAAAGAAAATAGTAATATTGAGATAGTCAATAAAGAAATGGATACAGTACCAGATGAAAATATAACTATTATTGCAACAGGGCCTCTTACATCAGAACCGATGTTTAATTATATAAAAGGGATTACAGGCGAAGAATATCTTCACTTTTTTGACGCTGCAGCCCCAATAGTTACCTTCGATTCAATAAACATGAACAAGGCTTTCAGGGCTGCAAGGTATGGAAAGGGTTCAGAAGATTACATAAATTGCCCTATGAACAGAGAAGAATACGAAGTATTTTATGATGCTTTGATCAATGCTGAAGCTGCTGAAGTAAAAGATTTTGAAAAGAATATGGTTTTTGAAGGCTGTATGCCTATAGAAAGCATGGCTTACAGGGGAAAAGACACCATGAGGTTCGGGCCTTTGAAACCTGTAGGTCTCGTTGACGAAAGAACGAACGTAAAGTCCTACGCAGTAGTACAGCTAAGACAAGATAATAAAAATGCAACTCTGTACAATATTGTTGGTTTTCAGACTCACTTAAAATGGCCTGAGCAGAAAAGGGTTTTTAGTCTGATACCCGGACTTGAAAATGCAGAGTTCGTCAGATATGGTGTAATGCATAGAAACACCTATATCAATTCTCCTAAGCTCCTTGACAACACATACAGGCTAAAGAACAATGAAAACATGTATTTTGCAGGGCAGATAACCGGAGTTGAAGGGTATATAGAATCAACTTCATCAGGTTTTGTAGCAGGAATAAATGCAGCTGCTCAGTGCAGAGGAGGCGAAAGGATTGTATTTCCGCCAAATACCGCAATTGGAGCATTGAGCAATTATATATCCGATGGAAGTATAAGAAATTTTCAACCAATGAATGTTAATTTTGGAATATTTAGTGGAATAGATGAGATGATTGTTTCCATAAGAGATAAGAAAAAGAGAAATATGGAAATTGCAAAAAATTCTGTTAATTTTGTCAAAAAAGTAGAACTTTAAGGTTATTATATTCTGGGGAATTAGTCCTAATATGGTACAATAATAAGCTTTATTTATTGTATTTTTAATCTTTATATGCTAGAATTTAGCTAATAAAAGAGTTATATGGTTATATGCTATAAGTTGGGGGCGGGGTTATCATGATAGAAAAATTATATGAAAAAAACAATTTACTTGAAAAGTCTCTAAATGCCTCATGGGCCAGAAATGAGGTTATATCCCAAAATTTGGCTAATGTAGACACTCCAAATTATAAAAGAAAGGATGTCACTTTTGAAGAGTACCTGAATGATTCTCTTGACAGCAAAAGGCTTGAGGGGAATACAACTGATGAAAGGCATATACCTATAAAATCAAAGAATACTGATAAGATAAAGCCTGAAATTACTCAGGATAATTCAGATACCAGTATGCGTATTGATGGAAATAATGTGGATATAGACAGTGAAATGGCTTATCTGGCTAAAAACACCATTCAGTATAATTCGCTGATCCAAATGATTAACAGCAATTATAGCAGGATTAAAAATGTAATTTCAGAGGGGAGACGCTGATTATGGGTATTTTTAGTGCATTGGATATAAGTGCTTCAGGACTTACTGCTCAAAGAGTACGAATGGATACCATTTCTCAGAATATTGCGAATGCAAATACTACAAGAACCGCGGACGGTACACCCTATAGAAGAAGAGAAGTAGTATTTGAAGAACGTTCAGATTCAAATTCATTTTCTCAGGCTTTAGAGAATGCATCAAGCAAACTCAATGGAGGTAACGGAGTCAGGGTCAGTAGTATAGTGGAAGATCCTACTGATTTTAAAAAGGTATACGATCCGGGGCATCCTGATGCTGACGCAGAGGGATATGTAAATATGCCAAATGTAGATATTGTTACTGAAATGGTTAACATGATATCAGCAACAAGGTCATATGAAGCTAATGTTACATCAGTAAATGCTACCAAATCCATGGCACTGAAAGCTTTGGAAATTGGTAAATAATTGTAGTTTTTAATCAGGGGGGTTAAGGCATGGCGGTAGACAAGATAGGGGAAGTACAACGATTAATACCTGATAATTTTAGTCTTAAAGGAATTAATGATGATAAAAATACACCTGAAGTAAGTTTTGGAGATTATTTAAAATCAGCACTTACAAAGGTTACGGATCTGGAAAATCAATCTAATAAATTACAAGAAGATTTTGCTTTAGGCAAAACGGATAATATTCCCGAAGTTTTAATTGCTGGAGAAAAAGCTAGTGTTGCTCTACAATTTACCATGCAAATAAGAAACAAGATTTTAGATGCATATTCAGAAATAATGAGAATGCAGATATAGTCAGGAATTTATGTTAATTATGTAGAATTATGTAAATTTATTTTTAGGGTTCTATAAAGAAAACTAATGATGAAATAAATTATTTGATGAGGTGGTAGCTTTGCCAGAATTTTTAACTCGATTGCTCAAACCGCTTCTTGACTTCTGGAAGGGATTAGATAAATCTCAAAAAACGCGTATTTTTATTATAACAGGCATTGTTGTAGTCTCTGTAAGTATAGGACTATTTTTAATTACAAGGCCGACTTATACTACCGTTATTAACAATGCCAGTACTGAAGAAGTTGCTGCAATGCAGAAAATATTAAAAGAAAAAGGAATTTCATACAAGCTTACTGAGGATAAATCGGGTATTATTGTAAACGAAAAGGATAGTGACGAAGCTCATTTTGAATTGGCTACTGGTTACTCTAAAAATGGTTTAACTTTTGCCGATGCGCTTAGCAATATAAAAATAAACACAACTGAAAGTGATAAAAAGCACATCTGGCAGCAACTTGACGAATCAGATATTGCCAGACAGTTGATGCATTTTCAAAACATTGAAAATGCTGATGTAACTATTGTCAGACCTGAAAAGACTCTTTTGATTGATGATAACAACAGTAAGGATGCAAAGGCGTCGGTGGTTATTACTCCGAAAGATGAAATAAGTGCTAAGCAGGCTGAAAGTATAGTAAAAATAGTTGCAAGCAGTGTTGAGGGGTTGGACCCTAAAAACGTAACTGTCGTGGATAATAAAGGGAATGTACTTAATACGGACAGTGGCGACGGGATAGAAAAAACATCCACTCAATACGACATGAAAAAGAAGTACAAAAATGACCTTGAAAAAAATGTAAAAGAAGTATTGGTTGGTCAATTAGACAGTTTTGATACAGCCAAAGTAGTTGTAAATCCAGTTCTCGATTTTGATACTTTGACTCAGTCCTCAAAGGAATATACAAATCCTAATGGTGCAGACTCAGGTGCCATCACTAGCAGACAAGAGACAAAGGAAAATTTAAAAAACGGGGATACCGGAGGAACTCCCGGTGTAAATTCAAATCCCGGCACAACGCCATCCTATCCGGCGGGTTCCGATAGTTCTAAATCTTATAACAAATCAGATGTGACTGAGAATTTCCAATACAATGAAACAAATAAACAAAGTGAAAAGTCTTTGGGAGAACTTATTCCAGAGAAATCTTCTGCTGCCATTACTTTATTATATGGTAACAGAGTTGCTGACGATTCAAAGCTAAATGATGAAATGATTACTCAGGTAAAGAATCTGACAAGCAGGGCAACAGGTATTCCGGTAGAAAACATCGCAGTATCTAAATTAAAGATTCAGCCTCCTGTAGTAGAAAAACCATCTACGGCAGATACATTAAAGAGTCTTATTTCCAGTTATGGTTTACTTGCATTATTAGCATTGATGGCTATAGCTTTTGTAATAATCGCTTTACCAAAAAAATCAAAGCAGAAACTGGAGCCTGCATTTGCAATTGATGACGATACTGCACTTACATCTTCCAAATTTGCATATAGTGATATGAGACCTGATCCTGTTCCGGAAATTGATACAGAAGAGAGATCTGAGGTTAAAAAGCAGATTGATAAGTTTGTTAAGCAAAAACCGGATGCTGTTGCACAGTTGTTACGTAATTGGTTAACAGATGATTATGAATAGAAAAATGTATATGTGGGGTGAAAAGCTTGGCTAAAGCAAGTGCAAAGACAGAATACAGTGGGAGGGAAAAAGCTGCAATGCTGCTCATTTCCCTCGGCCCTGAGAAGTCAGCTGAGATATTCAAGCATTTAAAAGAAGATGAGATAGAACAGTTAACCTTGGAAATTGCCAACATTAGGGCTGTAACTCCCGACGAAAAGGAAAGAGTGCTTGATGAGTTCTATCAGATATGTCTTGCACAGGAGTATATTGCCGAAGGTGGTATCGGATATGCAAAAGATATACTTGAGAAGGCTTTAGGCTCTCAAAAGGCAGTTGACATAATAAATAAACTTACAGTATCTTTACAGGTTAGGCCTTTTGATTTTGTGCGAAAAACTGACCCGTCACAGTTGCTTAACTTTATTCAGGGGGAGCATCCTCAGACAATAGCGTTGATACTGGCATATTTAAAGCCTCATCAGGCATCTGTAGTGCTATCAGCCCTTCCGCAGGACAAGCAAGCAGATGTTGCACGTAGAGTAGCCACTATGGACAGAACATCTCCTGATATAATAAAGGAAGTTGAACGAATACTTGAAAAGAAGCTTTCTTCTTTGGTTACAGAGGATTATACTGCTGCCGGTGGCGTTCAATCTATTGTTGATATACTTAACTCTGTTGACAGAGGAACAGAAAAATTCATTATGGAAACATTGGAAATCGAAGATACCGATCTTGCAGAAGAAATTAAGAGACGTATGTTCGTATTTGAAGATATCCTTACTCTTGACGGAAGATCAATTCAGAGATTCCTCAGAGAAGTTGATAACAACCAGCTTGCAGTTGCTCTTAAGGGTGCAACAGATGATGTACAAAAGCTCATATTTGCTAATATGTCCAAGCGTCTGAGCGAAATGATCAGAGAAGATTTGGAATTTATGGGACCTGTAAGGCTCAAAGATGTTGAAGAAGCACAGCAGAAGATTGTTAATATTATTCGTAAGCTGGAGGATGCAGGTGAGATAGTTATTTCAAGAGGGGGAGGCGACGAAATAATTGTCTAATAAAATATACAAAAACAATCAGGTAAATGTCGGAGTTCCGTTTCAAGTTAAGTTTCCTGTAACCTATCAGCCTCCCGTAAGAAATATAGGACTTAAACTGGATTTTGAGCAAAGCGATGAAGAAGATCAGCAACAAGTCGAAAATAGTTCTATGGGTGAAGATATTATATATAAGGCCAAAGCAGAAGCGGATATGATAATAAGGGAAGCCTTGCTTGAAGCTAAGGATATTTTAAAAAATGCGTCTGCTGATGTAGAAAATCTTAAACAACAGGTTTCTGACGAAGCAAGGACAGAGGGCTATGAACAGGGATTAGCTCAGGCCAAACAGGAATATGAAGCGCTTATTAAGGAAGCTCAGGATATTAAGATGCAAGCAGGGATTGATTACAAGCAGATTCTGGATTCTCTGGAAGAGGATTCGGTAAATACTATTTTAGATATTGCTAAAAAAGTAATCAGTAAAGAATTAGAATGTAAGCAGAATATATTGCTCTTGGTTAAGGATGCTTTTGAGAAGTGTTCAAAGGACAGGAAGGCAATTCTCAAATTAAGTGAGCAGGATTTTGATTTTGTTAATGACAATAAGAATGAGTTAGAATCAATGCTTGAAAGGTCTGAGGAAATAGAAATCAAAAAGGATCTTTCATTAAAAGAAGGTGGCTGTATAATAGAGACTTCTTTCGGCAGCATTGATGCAAGTGCAGCAACTAAAATAGAAAAAATTGAAAATGACTTTATGGACATATTAAATGAATCAACAAATTAAGGTGCGTTGCAGCTTTCTTTACAGGAGGTCAAATGTCAGGCGTTAACCTAATAAAATACAGAGAAGCATTAAAGTCAAAAGAATACATAGATTATATCGGTAAGGTTTCGAAGGTTGTGGGACTTACTATAGAGTCGGATGGCCCTCAGGTTAGTATCGGGAACCTTTGTAATATACATATTTCCGGTGGCAATAAACTCAAGGCAGAGGTAGTAGGGTTTAAGGATGAGAAGGTTTTGCTGATGCCTCTGGGTGAAATGTTGGGCATGGGGCCGGGTAGCACTGTTTCAGCAAATGGCGACATATTAAAGGTTGCAGTGGGGCCTGAATTGATAGGGCGAGTTTTGGATGGTTTGGGCAATCCCATAGACGATAAGGGAAGCTTGCAATCCAAACATTTTTATAAAACCGACAATAAGCCTCCTAACCCTTTAACAAGAAAAAGGATTTCAGAGCCTTTACCTTTGGGAGTAAGAGCTATTGATGGACTTTTGACAATAGGTAAAGGACAGAGAGTTGGTATTTTTGCCGGAAGTGGTGTTGGTAAGAGTACCTTGATGGGTATGGTTGCAAGAAATACAAAAGCTGATATAAATGTTATTGCTTTAATTGGAGAACGGGGAAGAGAAGTAAGGGAGTTCTTGGAAAAGGATTTAACAGATGAAGGTTTGGCAAGGTCGGTAGTTGTAGTAGCTACTTCTGACCAGCCTGCGTTAATAAGGCTTAAAGGAGCCATGGTTGCCACAGCCATAGCCGAATACTTCAGGGATTGCGGCAAGGACGTACTGCTTTTAATGGATTCATTGACAAGATATGCAATGGCGCAAAGAGAAGTAGGACTTTCCATAGGGGAACCTCCTGTGTCACGAGGATATACACCTTCGGTTTTTTCTGTATTTCCTAAGTTACTAGAGAGGGCAGGGACTTCAGATAAAGGGTCTATAACAGGATTGTATACAGTACTGGTAGACGGTGATGACCTTACGGAACCTGTAACAGATACTGCCAGAGGAATTCTGGACGGACACATTGTCCTTTCAAGAGCAATGGCAAACAAAAATCATTATCCTGCCATTGATGTTCTCGCAAGTGTCAGCAGGGTTATGGGTGATATTATTGATAAAGATCATAAAAAATCTGCCAATGAAATAAAGAAAATAATGGCTGTGCATAGAGATGCAGAGGATTTAATTAATATAGGTGCATACGTAAAAGGAAGTAATGATAAGATAGACTATGCAATAGAGAATATTGATGACATAACTTCATTTCTTCAACAGGAGACAGATGAAAAGGTTTCCTTTGAGGATATACATTCACAAGTACTTAGTTTACTGAAATAGTAAAGGAGGCTGGGATTGATTGCAAAAGTTCGGATTTAGACTTGAATCTGTGCGGAATCTTAAAGTGCAGATGGAGGACAATGCTAAAAATAACCTGGCCTTAGCTTCAAGAGAGTTAGAGAAGCAAAAAGAATTTTTGACAGGTTTGAAAACAACCAGAGAATCTTCAATCAGTGAACTTAATTCAAAGGTAGACCAAGGAATTTCCATTAGTCAAATAAGAAGCTATAATAACTATTTGTCTTTCTTAAAACAAAAAATAACAGAACAGAAAGAAAATGTAAATATTGCTCAGAATCAGGTCGATATAAGAAGAGAGAGTCTGGTAAAAGCAGTGCAGGAACGAAAGATACTTGATAAATTAAGAGAAAAGAAATATAACGAGTTCTTGAAAGAACAGAGTAAAGCAGAACAACTATTAATAGATGAGCTTAACAGTTTTAAGTTCAAGGATGGTTCAGGAGAAGAAAATGCCGGAAAATATTAATATTACAGAACAAGATGAAAAAGTTGAAACACTTTTTAAAAAGACAGAAGCGTCAAAATCACAGGAAAAAAAGAAGACCAGCGCCCTTTTTTATATAGTATCAATAATAACAGCTTTGCTGCTTGTTGTTTTAATAATTGGGGGCGCATTATTTCTTGCTGTCAAATTTAATGTAAACGGTGTCGCAGACAGTATGGGAGACAGCATACGAGGAATACCTGTATTAAAGTGGTCTCTGCCGGAGAAACCTGAGCCTGATGACGAGAAAAATATGACTGAAGAGCAGGTAAGAAAGAAATATAACGAGATTAAGACACAAAAAGAAGAATTGGAAAAGCGGGCAGAAGACTTAACAAAACAGTTAGATAATTCTAAAAATCAGGTAACTGCCAAGGACAGCAATAGCACTTTACTTCAACAACAGAAGGACGCCCTTGAAAATGAAAAAAATAAATTGCAATCCCAAAAGGACAGTCTTCAAAAGGATTATGACAAATTGTCCCAAGTTATAGCTGCCGGAGACACAACCGAATATAAGAATTATTTTAAGAAAATTAATCCACAAAAAGCTCAAGAACTATATGAAAGCATTATGAAGGAAGAAAAGGCAAGTGCCGATGTTAAAAAATATTGCGCAATATACGAGAAAATGGACGCATCTGCAGTTGCAGGAATAATGGAACAGATGGGCAGCAGTAAAATGGCACTGTTAATCGATACAATGAAAAATCTTAAAAAGGATACCGCAGGTGCAATACTGGCTGAAATGAAACCTGAGTTTGCAGCAAAGGTATCTGAACAATTGGCTAAGGAATACAATGTAGGTGTTTCAGGAACTATTCAGAAAAAATAATTCAGGTAATAGGGGGAAGGGAGAATCCCTACCCCATTACATAAATATAATAAAAGCAAGGAGGTGAGAATATGATAATGACAAGTAGTAGCTTACTAAAACTTAATTTGAATCAGGACAGCGGTAATGACATTTTGAATGTGAAATCCAAAACGTCGCAGAGTTCACCAAGCACATCATTTAAGTCGGTACTTGATACCACTGTAAACAATTATTCAAAACGTAATGATACTGTGGTAAACAACAGTCCCAAACAGGACAATGACAGTAAAACAAAGTTTAAGTCCTTTGCAGAAGCTCAGATGAGCAGAAAGACGGCGGCAACAAAGTCAGTAGTGCAAACCGGTTCCAACAAAGAGTCAGCAGATGTAAATACAGATAAAGCTCAAGCATCTGACAAGTTTGATGAGCAGTTAATGGCTCTTGCACAAATGTTAGGGATTGCACCCGGGCAGTTGGCTGATCTGGCGAAACAACTTGGTTTCTCGTTGAAGGATCTCAAGAATGTTGAAAAATTGACTGTTTTTATGCAAAAGGTATCTGATTTGCTTCAACTCAATGACAAGCAAAAGGACATTCTGTTAAAGTTGGCAACAGAAGTTACCAGTCAGATAAAACCTAAATCTGAAGGCGTTAATGAAAAGAGTAATAACACTCAGGCCGATGAAGGTATTAATCAAGCAGGAAAGGCAGCTATTGATTTGTCAATGGTAGCTTCAAAGATTAAAGACAAGCTGGATACACTTATTGAAAACGGAAAGAATAATCTGGGGCTAATCAGTGATGAAGCAGCAAAAATAATAGCTGTAATGAAGTCTCAAGCGCAACCGACAGTATCTGCCGTTTCTCAGAATATCAATACTGATGCTGTAGCGGAAGTATCTCTTGAAGATGATGGTAAAAAGGCTGATACTGAAAAAGTTAGTACCGATACTAAAGCAAAAGAGATGCCTAAGGAGAATAGTCATGAAAGTACAGAGTCAACAAAGCCACAGTTGGGTATGCAAGGTTTGAATACATCAGCTCAAGCAGCAACAACAGATGAGCAGAATCTGGCTCAGAATTTTCAGACAGTAGGAGATGTTAAGGCCGTCCTAAATAACAGCCAAATAAATACTGAAAAGTCTGTGTTTTCAGTTCGCCAACCGATTAAAACCGCAGATGTTGTAAATCAGGTTATGGAACAGGCTAAAGTCATTCTGGGACAGGATAAAACAGAAATGGTTATTCAGCTCAAGCCGGATCACTTAGGAAAGCTTGAATTAAAGGTTGTTACTGAACAGGGTATAGTAGCTGCAAAATTTATCGCTGAAAGTCAGCAGGTAAAAGAAATTATTGAAACAAATATGCAGTTGCTGAAAGATTCACTGCAAAAACAGGGCATAGCAATAGACGGTGTGAGTGTTCAGGTTGGACAGGATAACAGAAGTGAAAACCGTAATCAGAGTTTGTCTCAAGGCAAAAATAACAGTTCACAAAATGGAATGAACCGTGCAGAAGGTGTTACAGGGTCAGTTGCCGGAGTAAGTCTTTTGGAGAATCTTCCCGAGAGGTTGGCGCAGTATACTGATGACCTGAATACAATTAATTTTACTGCATAGAAAGGAGTTAATGTTATGGCTCAAACAAGCGGAATAAATAATCCGTATACAATTGATCAGATAATCGAAAATACCAAGAATAAGCAGGCTGCTGCTGCCAGAAAAACAGGCGGTGAACTTGGAAAAAATGATTTTCTAAATCTATTGGTAACACAGCTAAGATATCAGGACCCATTGCAGCCTGTAGACGACAAGGAGTTTATAGCTCAAATGGCTCAATTCAGCTCATTAGAACAAATGCAGAATATGAACGGGTCTATGACTAAATCACAGGCATTTACGTTAATAGGTAAAGTTATTACGGCAACAACTACAGATGACAAAACCCTTGAAGTAAATTCGGTACAGGGTACAGTTACAAGTGTTAAAATGAAGGATGGAAAAACCTTTGTTGTTGTTAATAACAAGGATGTTGATGTAGACAGGATTACACAGGTTGATGACGCACTTTACAATTCTTATGGAAATCTGGCCGACTATTCAACTCTATTAGGTTATAAAGTAAAAGGTGCTGTATACGACTCATCCAATGGTAATGTTATTTATCTCTCAGGAAATGTAAAACAGATTCAGAGAGGTGCTAACGAGGACTACGCAGTTATGGATGGTGTAAACGTTGAAGTTGCTGAAGTAACGGGCTCGACTTCTGCAGATCCGAATTATATAAAGGACTATCTTGAACAAAGGGTAAAAGGAACAACAGAAGCCGATAAACAGGTTAAGTTAACCATAAAGGACAGCACCACAGGAGCAAAGGTACCTGTTACAGCAACCTTGAAGAGCTACAGTATAGATGAAAACACAGGTAAGATAACTGCAGTTCTTGATAACATGTACATATCGGTATACAGTGTATCAAACATACAGAAGCCGTAGGCATATGATTGGGAGTTGTTAAGTGAGAGAAGGTGAGTTATGGTAATCAATAATAATTATTCAAACCGGATAATTAAACCGCCATTAACAACCGGGAAGGTTCAAACGGGGAATCCCAGAAATGTCAACACTAATTCTGCAGGAGTTAATTTTGATAATTTTCTTCAGCAGGCAATTGACAAGGGTTCCGGAGTTAAATTTTCAAAACATGCTGAAATGAGAATGCAAGCAAGAAATATTGATCTTACCCAGACTCAAAAGGACAAGATCAGTAATGCGGTTTCAAAAGCTCAGCAAAAAGGAATTAAGGACTCGCTGGTAATACTTGATGACATGGCTTTTGTTGTTAACGTAAACAGTAAAACGGTTGTGACGGCAGTGAATAATAGTGAATTAAAAGAAAATGCATTTACAAACATTGATGGTGCAATTTTTGCATAGCAAGTGAAATTCGGCTGGACCCTAACGGGAGGCTGAAAGAATGTTCCCGAACGACGGACGGAACAATAAGATAACCTTAAAATGAGGGGGTCAAAAAATTATGATGAGATCTATGTTTTCTGGTGTATCAGGACTAAAGGCACACCAGGCAAAAATGGACGTTATAGGTAATAACGTTGCAAATGTAAACACACTAGGTTTTAAAGCAGGAAGGGTAACCTTTCAGGAAATATTCAACCAGACCTTGAGAGGTGCGGGAGCACCAGATGCTGCCACTGCAAGAGGCGGTACAAATCCTATGCAGATTGGTTTGGGTATTGCGGTCGGTTCAATCGACAACCAAATGACAGGCGGAAGTCCCCAAAGAACAGATAACCCCACTGATTTGTCTATTTCAGGAAACGGCTTCTTTATAGTTAAAGGCTCGGCTGCTGATACCTTCAAATTTACCAGAGCAGGAAACTTTGGTCTGGACAAGTTGGGTAATCTGGTATCAGGTGACGGTATGAATGTGTATGGTTGGACTAAATATGAACAGCAAGGTGATGGTACGGTAAAGTTTGATACAGAAGCGCCGATTGGCCCGATAAATCTGTACTCAGATGCAACAAACGGAAACAAAAAGATAATAGCTGCAAAGGCTACTACTTATGCAGAATTTTCAGGAAATCTGAATTCAGCTCAGAAAGCGGTAGCAACACCACCTGCAACACCACCAGCTTCAGATGAACAGTTTATTATGCCATACACGGTATTTGATTCTTTAGGAAATGCACACGAAATGACACTGACCTTTACAAAGGCTGCTCCTACTGGAACGCCTCCTACGACAACATGGACATATACGCTGGCTGCTAAAGCAGGGGATGGAACAGTCCCTATTCCAACTACAGGTACACTGAAATTCGATGGAGAAGGTAAGCTGACTTCCGACACTGTCAACAGTATCAAAGTAACAATGACACCAACTGCTGGTGCAAACCCATTTGATGTTACACTTGATTTCAAGAAGCTTACCCAGTTTTCAGGTGACAGCTCTGTAAAACCATCCAATATTAACGGTTATACAACAGGTAATCTTGTTACCTTTAACATTGGTTCAGATGGTATGATAACAGGAGTATACAGTAATGGTCAGCAACAGCCTCTGGGACTTATAGCACTTGCAGGTTTTGATAATCCTGCCGGTTTACAAAAGGTGGGAGGAAACCTGTTTATGCCTACAACAAACTCCGGTGACTTTAATAAAGGTGTACCGGCAGGTTCACAGGGAGTAGGAACCTTGAGTCCCGGTACTCTAGAAATGTCAAATGTAGACCTTTCTAGAGAGTTTACGGATATGATTGTTACACAGAGAGGTTTTCAGGCAAACAGCAGAATTATAACAACATCCGATGAAATGTTGCAGGAACTTGTAAACCTGAAGAGGTAATTTGTTAGTTAATAATAACTACTATAGACTAAGGCTTAAAGCCTAGTCTATAGTAGTAAAATATCGATTTTGGTCCTGTTTTGTAAATTTGTTGAGATTTATCTATTGTGTTTTTGGAGTAAAAATATTATGATAAGATTGACTAGGTTAAACAAGACGACCTTTGTCTTGAACAGCGATTTAATAGAGTGTTTTGAGAGTACACCAGATACTGTTATAACACTTACCAACAGTAAAAAATATGTAGTTTGTGAGAGCATTGACGAAGTTGTTGAAAAGGTAATGCAATTCAAAGCTGGTATTTTAAAATACGCTAATGAGAGTTAGCACTGAAGTCCCAGATAATAGATATAGAGAGATAAATAATGTGTTGACATTTTTTGTGCTAATGTAATTATTTGCTGGATACATAAGCTTGAAGGGGGATATAGATTTGGAGGGAAAAAGCAGCTATTTTATTTTATTGGTGATTGTGGCTTTTTTATCGATTACACTTGCTTTCCTTGCAATTGGGTTCTTCGTTTTTGGAAATCATGGTTCAGGAGGAGAGAAAGAGGCTGTTGCTGTAACAAACACGGCACCAACTGATAGTGAGCTTGCTGTTAAAAAACTTTTTGAAAATAAAAACTTCAACCTAAAAAAGACCAATGACAAGCAAGTTGCAGTAGTTTCAGTTACTGCCAGTCTTAAGTATTTTAAAAAAGTCGATGGCATGAAGGAAGAAGAAGTAGCAGCTAAGATTGATTTCTATTCAGGTGAGATTAATGATGCCATAGGAACATACTTTAAGGGGCAAACCTTAGAAGATGTGAGCCAAGTGGATGCCAGTAAAAAAGCTTCTGATTATCTCACAAAAAAGATAAATGAAATACTGACAAAAAATGAAAAGAAGCCAAATCCTCTAGTTCACGCATTGGTATTCGATTACATGTTATATCAATAGGGGGGTGGACTTATGGGAGATATACTTTCTCAAAATGAGATTGATGAGCTGTTAAAGGCTTTAACAACAGGGGATATAGATGTACAGCAGATTCAATCAACTAAAACCGAAAAGAAAGTTAAAATTCATGATTTTAAGAAACCGCCTAAGTTTGCAAATGATCACAAAAGGACATTGCAATTTATCAATGAAAACTATGCACGACTGGTTCAGTCGTTTTTATCTGGATATTTAAGATCATTGGTACAGGTAGATGTTTTATCGGTGGATGCCCTTCAATATAGTGAATTCAGTAACTCTCTGGCAAACCCGATAATTCTTGGGATTGTTGATTTTACTCCATTAAATGGCTCAGTAATATTCGAAATGGACCCGAGCATTGCATATGCCCTTATTGATAGGATTCTTGGGGGCAGAGGTGCATCAATGGAGAGAGTCCGTTCATTTACAGAGATAGAATTAGCTATTATAGAGAGGATTATCATTCAGATACTCAATTTGATGAGGGAGCCTTGGGAAAGTATTATTGCAATAAAACCAAGACTCGAAAAAATTGAGACCAATGCACAGTTTGCACAGATAATCCATCCAAATGAAATGGTTGCTTTGATTACATTGAATGTTGTAGTTGGGGAAGTAAAGGGTATGATTAATATTTGTATTCCTCATATGACGGTTGAACCTATAATGCCTAAACTCAGTACAAAACTTTGGTTTACCAACGTTGAGAACGAAAAGATTGAACACAATAAATCCGATATTGAGTTCAAGATTGAGCATACATATGTTCCTGTGAGGGCAGTGCTGGGAAAAACATCTATAAGCATAAGTGAGTTTCTTGATTTGCAGAGCGGGGATGTTTTGCCTCTTGATACAAATGTTAATGGAGACCTTGAAATATTGGTAGGTGATTTGCCTAAGTTTAATGCTAAACCGGGTGTTAAAAAGAATAAAGTGGCAGTTAAAATTACTGAAGTTCTTAGAAGGGAGGAAGATTAATGGGAGATATGCTCACACAAGCAGAAATAGATGCACTATTGAATGGTACTTCCTCTTCAGAAGAACCAGACGAAGCAACAGGCAGCAACAGTAACACTGAGACACTGACATCACAGGAAATTGATGCACTGGGAGAAATAGGGAATATAAGCATGGGTACTTCTGCAACTACACTATTTACTTTATTATCCCAGAAGGTAACAATAACTACTCCTAATGTAACGCTATCTACTTGGGAAGAGTTATCCAAGAGCTATTCTTCTCAGTACGTTGCTGTAAAAGTGGAATACACAGACGGATTGATTGGCTCTAATCTTTTAATCTTAAAGCAGGATGATGTCAAAATCATTACTGATTTAATGATGGGAGGAGAAGGTGTCAAAATAGAAGGTGATCTGACCGATCTTCATTTAAGTGCAATCAGTGAAGCCATGAACCAAATGATTGGGTCCTCAGCGACATCTATGTCGTCCATGTTTTCCAAGAGGATTGACATATCACCGCCAAAGGCATATACTGTAAGTTTTGACAGCAGTGATCCATATGGTGAGTTTAGGCCGGATGAATATTTAGTTAAAATAGCCTTTAAAATGGTTGTTGGAAATTTGATTGATAGTGAAATAATGCAGCTGCTTCCAATTAAGTTTGCCAAGGAGCTTGTGTCATCATTATTAAATTCAACAGAAGATAAACGGGATTCAGCAATACCTGAACCTCCGAGAACTCCTGAACCGCCACAACAGGTACCATCGTTCAGTAATCAAAATTCATACATAGAGCCACCTGTACAGCCCGTAATGCAACCGCAAATGCAACAGCCGGTGATGCAGCAACAGGCTATGCCTAACTTTGGCTTTGATGGAGGTTATCAGGAGCCTCAAAGGCAAAGGAGTCCTGTAAGTGTTCAGCCTGTGCAATTTCAGGCTTTTGATGATGGGCTTTCAGCAACAGAGAAAAAGAACATAAGCCTTATTATGGACTTGCCTCTGCAAGTAACAGTTGAACTGGGAAGAACTCAAAAATTAATAAAAGATATACTTGAGTTTGGATCCGGTTCAGTAATTGAGCTTGATAAACTGGCAGGTGAACCCGTAGACATATTAGTCAACGGTAAAGCCATTGCCAAGGGAGAAGTTGTTGTTATTGATGAAAGCTTTGGTGTAAGGATTACAGATATAATTCATCCATCAAAACGATTATAGTTATAAAATCAACAAATTGTTAAGGAGAGATAAGTTATGGGGAAGAGTATTTTAATTGTTGACGATGCAGCATTTATGAGGATGATGATTAAAGATATTTTATCAAAGAACGGTTATGAAATAGCTGCAGATGTTGACAATGGGTTAAAGGCAATCGAAAAATATAAGGAACTTACTCCTGATTTGGTAATAATGGATATCACTATGCCTGAAATGGATGGTGTAACAGCAGTTAGAGAAATCAAAAAAATTCATAGTGATGCCAAGATTATCATGTGCTCAGCTATGGGACAGCAGGCTATGGTTATTGAGTCAATTCAAGCAGGCGCAAGGGATTTTATAGTTAAGCCATTCCAAGCAGATCGTGTTGTTGAAGCAGTAAAGAAAGTTATTGGTTAATAAAAAACAGGCTTTAAATTGTGATATCCTGCTGAGTGCTGAGAAAGCTGTATGTTGAGGGAATTTGTTTCTATTGCCATACAACTTTTACTGATAACAGCAGGATATTTTGTAATGGATGGGTTAGTCGGGCTTGGAAAAGCATGTAAGTATTTTATATCAAAAATTACAGAGGGGCTTAATGAATTATGGGGAAGGTATTTACTGTTATACTTGCTTTTATAGTAGTTATGGTTCTATTACTTCTGACTACAAGGTATCTGGCCTATAAGTCCAAGAAAATGCTTAAAGGAAATTACATGCAGATTATTGAGACGCTTAACCTTGGCACCAGTAACAGGATTCATCTTATTAAAGTCGATAAAGAATTTTTTATTGTAGCTGCTTCAAATAAGAATATCGAATTATTATCACAAGTAAGTATAAAAGATTATCAGGAGCAAGAAATAAAAAATCCAATTTCAGAAGTTGTTGATTTTACATCAATACTGAAAAAATACACTAACGGGCTAACTTTTGGTGCAAAAAATAAAGAAAAAGTTCCTGAATCCTCACAACAGGAAAATGAGAGTGAGAATAATGTGGTATTCAGGAATAATTTAGAAAAGCTAAAAAACCTGTCTAATAGTATGAATAATCATCGGAGTGAAAATGGATAAAAAAAGGAAAATTAAAAGGTTAATAGTATTTACAGGAATTCTGGTTGTTATTTTTTGCTTAATGGGCGGACAAGCTCTCGCTGAACCAACAGTATCAGTTACTAAAGACGGAGTAAATATAGGTGCATCAACTAATCCTAAAGAGGTTTCTTCAAGTATACAGCTTCTGATAGCATTAACGGTTCTGTCAATTGCACCTTCAATACTAATTATGATGACAGGCTTTACCAGAATAATAATTATTCTGTCCTTTTTGCGAAATGCTCTTGGAACGCAGCAGATGCCGCCTAATCAGGTTTTAATAGGTTTAGCTCTCTTTATTACTCTGTTTGTTATGAGTCCTGTATTATCTGATATCAACGAAAATGCATTTCAGCCCTATACAAACGGAAAAATTACACAGCAGCAAGCCATAGATAAAAGTTCTCAAAGTATTAAAACCTGGATGGTTAAACAGATTTTCAGCAATAAAAGAGAAAAGGATTTGGAGTTATTTATGACTCTTGGGGGGCAGAAGGAACCTGTAAAGGTTCAGGATGCTTCTAAGTTGTCACTTACCATGGTTGCTCCGGCCTTTTTAATAAGTGAACTTACTGTAGCATTTAAGTTTGGATTTTTGATATTTCTTCCTTTTTTGATAATTGATATGGTTGTATCAAGTGCATTGATGTCAATGGGTATGATGATGCTTCCTCCAATAATGATTTCACTGCCTTTTAAGATATTACTTTTTGTTCTGGTGGACGGATGGTCCATGCTTACACAATCAATTATTACTAGTTTTGCCCGGTGATGAGCCGGGAGAATAAATTTGGCTTGAATATTAGTAATAGTTTTACGTTAGGGTATAGAGGGGTGGATTCTCAATGGACGAAAGCAGCATTATAAATATCGCACAAGAAGCTTTAAAAGTAATATTGTATGTATCCGCACCTATTCTGGTAATCAGTATGGTTGTCGGCTTGGTAATAAGTATCTTTCAGGCAACTACACAGATACAGGAGCAGACTTTGACCTTTGTTCCGAAAATTTTATCGGTTGTGGCTGCCATAGCACTTTTCGGCTCATGGATGTTGAGAGTATTGATAGAATATACACAGAATATATTTATAAACATTAATCAGTTTATAAAGTAATTTGGGAGTTGAGGTCATTGCAGATACCTTTTGGTATGTTGCTTAACAATGTAGAATTATTTCTGCTTATATTTGTAAGGATGACAGGACTGTTTGTAACAGCTCCCATTTTTGGAAGAAGGAACATACCTGTTTACTTTAAAGTCGGATTTGCCTTTATAACTGCTATTTTAGCTTCTAGTGTTATAAAGGTAGATCACATAATTAATACTGATAATTTTTTAATTTTTGCTTTATATATATTAAAAGAATTTTTGGTAGGTATAATAATAGGATTTGTAGCTTATGCAGTTTTTACATGTATATATCTGGCAGGACAGATTATTGACATGCAGATTGGGTTCGGAATGGTAAATGTTTTTGACCCAATGTCAAATATACAGATTCCTGTTACTGCAAATCTTTATTTTATATTGGCAATGATAATTTTTTTGGTGACTAACGGGCATCACATGCTGATTAAGGCATTATTTGAAAGCTTTCAGCTTGTTCCCTTAGGAAGCGGAGTGATAGGGCCCAAGTTTACGGACGATGTAATAGGTTTAATATCGGGCGTCTTCAGTATGGGCTTCAAAATAGCCGCTCCCGTAGTAGCCGCAATTTTTATTACCGATGTAGTTTTAGGAATTATATCAAAGACCATACCTCAAATGAATGTATTTATACTTGGTATGCCTTTGAAAATATTTTTAGGTATACTTATTGTTATGATAACAATACCTGCTTTTGTATATATAGTGACAGTTATTACTGATGACATGAATACACAGATATTCAAGTTCCTTCAGGATATGGGGAATTCCTTGAAAACATAATTATTATTTGTCGCTAAATTGGAGGATGGAATGAAAAACCCCATAACAAGCAATATATTTGAAGCAGATTGTAGGTTGGAATTAAATTATCAGCTTTTTGCATCCGGTGGTGCAGCGGATAAAACTGAGAAAGCAACTCCAAAGAAGAAAAGTGATGCAAGAAAAAAGGGCCAAGTATTTCAGAGCAGGGAAGTAACAGCATCACTAATCCTTATTGTAACTGTAGTTGCAATGAGGATATTTGGCGGTACAATTTATGCACAGCTTTCGCAGTATTTGAAAAAGACATTTAATGAATATCTCACGATTAAGGATGCAATAGATTTTAATATACTTGCAAATCTATTTATTGATGTTTTAATGGTCTTGGCAAAAACTGTGCTTCCTCTACTTTTGGTGGCTTTTCTAACAGCTTTGATTGTAAATTATGCACAGGTAGGAATTCTGTTTACTATGGAAACCTTGAAAATCAAGGGAGACAGAATAAATCCATTAAGCGGCTTTAAAAGAATTTTTTCTTTAAGGTCTGTAGTAGAGCTATTAAAGTCAATTATTAAGATAATAATTGTGGGGTGGGTAGCATACTCCTATCTCAAATCAAAAACCGAACAGGTATTAACCCTGATTGATACTGATTTGATGAGTGTTCTGATATTTATAGCGGATGCAGCATTTACCGTGGCTTTAAGAATATGTATGGCGATGGTGTTACTCGGATTTGCCGACTATCTGTATCAACGATATGACTACGAAAAGAACTTAAAAATGACTAAACAGGAAGTTAAAGAAGAATATAAACAGATGGAAGGAAATCCTGAGATTAAGTCCAAAATCAAGCAGAAGCAGCGTCAGATGTCGCTGAAGCGAATGATGCAGGATATTCCAAAGGCTGATGTAATTATAACCAATCCTACTCACTTTGCCGTGGCATTAAAGTATGATTCGGAAAAGTCGGCTGCACCTTTTGTAGTAGCAAAGGGTCAGGATTATATAGCACTTAGAATAAAGCAAATAGCCGCTGATAACAAGGTACAAATTGTTGAAAACAAGCCATTGGCAAGAACCTTGTACAGTACAGTAGACATCGGACAGGCTATTCCGCCTGATTTATACCAAGCTGTTGCGGAGATACTTGCGTTTGTATATAATTTAAAAAACGGCGGTAAGGCAGGATAGCGGCGAAGTTTTACTTATGAAAAGGGGGACAAAAAGTGGCAAAGCTTAACAATTTTTTTGTACCATTAATCGTTGTACTTGCAATTTTAAATCTTATTTTGCCAATACCCACAGGTGTGTTGGACTTTTTGCTTGCAGTAAATATAATACTTGCGGCTATTATAATGCTAAATACAATATATCTCAAAACGGCACTGGACCTATCAGTGTTTCCAACATTGATAGTCGTTACAACCATATTTCGTCTGTCACTTAATGTTACAGCCACAAAGCTTATATTGTCAAAAGGTGAAGCGGGCCATGTTATAAGAGGCTTTGGAAAATTTGTGGGAGGAAATAATCTAGTCGTTGGTTTTGTTATATTCTTTATAATTATGATAGTTAACTTCCTTGTAATTACAAAGGGTTCTGAAAGAGTTGCAGAAGTTGCAGCAAGATTTACGTTAGATGCCATGCCCGGTAAACAGATGGCTATTGATGCCGATTTGAATACAGGTCTTATAAATGATTCAGAAGCAAAAGAACGCAGAAGAAAGATACAAAGAGAAGCAGACTTTTACGGTTCCATGGATGGTGCAAGTAAATTTGTAAAAAATGATGCCATTGCAGGTATTATTATTACATTGATAAACATCACAGGCGGTATCATCATAGGAGTTGTTATGCTTGGTAAGGGTATTGGTGAAGCCTTAGAAGCATACACAATTCTGACTATTGGTGATGGTCTGGTAAGCCAGTTGCCTGCACTTATGCTGTCAACGGCTACAAGTTTCATTGTTACACGTGCAGGTGCAGATTCTGATCTTAACAAAGATGTAGTAAAGCAGTTATTCTATAATCCAAAAGTTCTTATTATAGCAGCTCTCCTCAGTATAGGTATGGCACCGTTTTTAACCCCAGTACCTTTTCTTATCCTTTCTGCAGTCTTACTTTTAGTAGCTTATAAAATTAAACAACTTCAACAAGAAGCTGATAAGGATGAAGAAGTGCAAATTCAGGAAAGTGAAGTTGAGGAAATCAGAAAACCTGAGAATGTTGTCACTCTTCTTCAAGTCGACCCTATAGAACTTGAGTTTGGTTATGGTATTATTCCTCTGGCAGATGTAAATCAGGGGGGAGATTTGCTGGATAGAGTTGTTCTAATCAGAAGACAACTGGCACTTGAACTTGGTATGATTGTACCTGTAATCAGATTAAGAGATAACATTCAGATAGGGCCAAATGAGTATATTATTAAGATAAAAGGTACTCAGGTGGCAAGGGGAGAATTGTTGTTTGACTATTTCCTTGCAATGAATTCAGGGGATGTTGATGAGGAGCTTGAGGGAATAAAAACCATAGAGCCGGCATTTGGATTGCCTGCCATATGGATTCAGGAAAATCAGAGAGACAAAGCTGAAATGCTTGGATATACGGTTGTCGATCCACCATCAATTATAGCAACACATCTTACCGAAGTTATAAAGAAACATTCATTTGAATTGCTTGGAAGACAGGAAGTACAGGCATTGGTGGATAATATCAAGCAATCTTATCCGGCTATTGTTGATGAACTTGTTCCTAAGATTATGAGCATCGGTGAGATTCAAAAGGTACTTGCAAACCTGTTGAAAGAGAATGTAACAATAAGGGATATGGTTACTATTATGGAGACTTTGGCAGATTATGCTCCTGCCACTCATGATGCTGATATGCTGACAGAATATGTGCGTCAGGCTCTTGGACGGTCAATATCGCAGAAATTCCTTAATGGAAATACAAATGTAATTACTCTGGACCCTAAGGTAGAGCAAATGATTCTGGATTCTATTCAAAAAACTGAATTCGGAGCATATCTCGCTTTGGACCCTGCTGTATCAAACACAATAATAAACAGTGTTTCAAAAAATGTTCAAAGATTAATACAACTTGGAAGTCAACCCATTATACTGGCTTCGCCTGTTGTAAGACTATATTTTAAACGTATGACAGAAAATGTAATTCCAGGTTTGGTGGTTTTATCTTATAATGAAGTTGATTCTGGGGTAGAAATACAATCAGTAGGAACAGTCAGTGTTTAACGGAGATTAATAAGAGTAATCTATTGCAAACAAAGCCGGAGGTTAACATATGAAAATAAAGCGCTATATGGGTAAAAATACACAGGAAGCTTTGCTTAAAGTAAAAATGGATCTGGGAAATGATGCCATTATATTGAGCACAAAAAAAGTAAGGCAAAAAGGCTTTAAAAAGTACTTTACCAGTCCTATGATGGAGGTAATGGCTGCAATAGATGATGATTCGGCAAAATCATCCAGAAAGGAGTTAGCCAGACCTGATAATTCCTTGGTAAACGATGTAATTCCTAAAAATATGCTGTCACAAAAAGAGGAAAAAATAACTCAGCTAGAGAATAAAGTAACTAAAATAGAGACTTTATTGGATCGTATATTAGACATTATAAAACCGGAAAACAAAAGTGCTGATGTTGCTAAAAGTGATGAAACTGCACAATTGTCGCAGGTTTTTCAGTTATTATACAATAACCTGCTTAAAAACGAAGTAGACCAGGATATTGCTCAGAAGATTATAGAAAAAGTCGCTGAGAAGAGTGATGCAAGAAATATTAATGATGCGTCAGTCGCTATGTTATCTGTTATATCTTCAATATTGGGAAAGGCAGAGCCTATCAACTTCAGACAGGACGGCAAGCCCACAGTAATATTGTTTGTAGGCCCTACCGGCGTAGGAAAGACAACTACTCTTGCCAAACTTGCTGCTTCTTTTATGTTGACTAACAATAAAAATGTGGGTTTTATAACTGCTGATACTTACAGAATAGCTGCCGTTGACCAACTGAAGACTTATGCGGAAATACTTGGGATACCGATATCAATTGCATACTCTGTAGAGGAAATTAGCAGTCAGATAGAGAATTACAGTGACAAGGATGTAATACTTATAGATACTGCGGGCTGCAGCTACCGGGATAAGCAAAAGTTTGAGGAATTACAAAAAATAATAGAAGTCTGCAATGCAGATGAAGTATTCCTTGTACTTAGTGCAACGGTAAGCTCAAAAAACTGCAGAGATATTATAAAAAATTATGGATTTATACCAAATTACAGACTTATCTTTACAAAGCTTGATGAAACGCCGGTTTATGGTAGTATACTAAATACAAAATGCTATTCGGATAAACCACTGGCGTATATAACTAACGGACAAAATGTACCCGATGATATAGAAGTGGTAAACACAGATAAGATATCAAAAAACCTACTGGGGAGTATAACATAATATGATAGATCAAGCTGATAAGTTAAGGCAGATAGTTAACAATCTTAATAAGACGGAAAACCCGCAGCAGCCTCAAAACTTAGCAGAACATAAGCGTGCGAAGGTTATTACTGTCACCAGCGGAAAAGGTGGAGTTGGCAAAACAAACGTCACTGTTAACCTTGCAATAGCTCTTAGTCAAAGAGGTTATAGAGTAGTAATTATTGATGCTGATTTAGGGTTATCTAATATAGACGTCATATTTGGAATAGTACCTAAATACACCATGTTGGATTGTATTAAAAATGGAAAGGGTTTATTGGATATACTGTGCGACGGGCCGGGAAATATAAAATTTATCTCCGGAGGGTCAGGAGTACTGGAACTAATTAATCTTGACAAAAGTTCTTTGGAAATTTTTATGGCAAATATGTCATTACTTGATCATATTGCTGATTATATATTAATAGATACAGGTGCGGGTTTATCTGATACTGTTATGAATTTTGTAATGTCTGCGGACGAAGTTGTTCTCGTTGTAACACCGGAGCCCACGTCAATTACTGATGCTTATGCATTAGTAAAGACTGTATCAAATATTAAAAAGGACTGCGCTATAAATGTATTGATAAACAGAGCTGAAAGTGAGCAAGAGGCCAGGAATGTATATAATAACTTTGCAATGGTTTCAGAAAAATTTTTAGGTATGAAGCTTCAATCTTTGGGCTATTTGCCCTTTGACCAGATGTTAATAAAATCAGTAAAGCTTCAGAAACCATATTTGTTAAGCTATCCTAAAAATTATACCAGCAAGTTGTTTATAGAACTTGCTGATGCACTTATAAAAAACGACATAAATCAGCAAAAAAATACACAATCTGGCATTAAAGGTTTTCTGAACCGTTTTGTTGGGTTGTTTACTCATTGATAAGAGAGTATACTATAATTAGGTAGGATTATTTTGGTATGTTTTATAATTTTAACGGGGAAAAAATAAAAAAATTGGCTACAAAGACATTAAGAAGATAATAGGATAGTAGTAGGTCAGCAATAAAACTTCTAATAAAAGGCTGAGGTAACCAATGAGTTTAAATTTGAAAAAGAACAATCCAATAAAGGTATTGATTGTAGATGATTCTGCATTTATGAGAAAAGTGTTATCAGACATGCTTAACTCAGATAATTCTATTTCTGTTGTTGGTACTGCTGTCGATGGTAAGGATGCACTAGAAAAAATACATCATTTGCATCCTGATGTGGTAACTTTGGATGTAGACATGCCCGTTATGGACGGAATTAACTGTTTAAGACAAATTATGCAGAGAATTCCAAAACCCGTAATAATGTTTGGAAGTGAAACAGAGTATGGTACTGAAATGACCATAAGAGCACTGGATGAAGGTGCAGTTGATTTTGTTGTAAAGCCAAAAAATATATTTGAAATTAAAAATGATTATAAACGAAATGAAATAATAGAAAAAATTATTATAGCTAAAAATATTAAGCTAAAATCTATTCAGAAAAAGACGATAGATAATGATAAAAGAGTGAACTCAAAAAGCACAAGGCCTGTAAAGAATATTATAGCAATAGGCTGTTCTACAGGCGGACCAAAGGCATTGCAAACGGTTATACCTTATTTGCCGAGAGATATGTCTATAGCAGTTCTGGTTGTTCAGCACATGCCTCCCGGTTTTACCAAGTCTCTTGCAGAAAGATTGGATAGTAAGAGTGACTTGATAGTTAAAGAAGCAACCCATAGAGAAAAAGTACTTGAGGGTTATGCATATATAGCACCTGGGGACTCACACATGAAGATTCAAACAGCTGCGAATGGTGATATAATTATTAATTTGGACAAATCTCCTCCTGTTGGAGGACATAGACCATCAGTAGACGTTATGATGACTTCTTTGTCGGAAACCGGGCTAGAAAATATAATCGGTGTTATTCTGACAGGTATGGGTGCTGATGGGAGTATAGGAATTAAAAAATTAAAGGAAGTAAATAAAAGTTTTATAATAGCCCAAGACGAAGAAACAAGCGTAGTTTATGGAATGCCTAAAATGGCAGTACAAACCGGAGCAGTAGACAAAATAGTATCACTTGATAAAATTCCAAGTGAAATAATCCAATATTTGGGGGTGCGTTAAAATGGATATGAGTCAGTATTTACAAATATTCATAGAGGAAGCAAAAGAACACGTTCAGAGTTTGAATGAATGTCTTTTGCAGATAGAAAAGGATCCTGAGGATAAAGATGTCTTAAACGAGATTTTCAGGGTAGCACATACACTTAAAGGAATGGCAGGAACCATGGGCTATACAAAAATGACAAAGTTAACCCATGATATGGAAAATGTTCTTCATGCTATCAGAAACGATGAAATCAAGGTTACTTCAGACCTTGTCGATGTATTATTCAAGTGTCTGGATGCCCTTGAGAACTATGTAAATAGTGTAGTTAATACCGGCGGCGAGGGTGATAAGGAATATAAAAATGTAATTGACGCTCTTAACGAGATACTTGCAAATAAGGGTACTGTAAAAACTCCAGAGAAAACAAGAACAGCAGCAGAGAAGACAGAACAGCCTGTAAATGAAGGTAAATATATAACTGCCCAATTGCAACTGGATGAGTTTGAGAAAAATGCAGTCAATAAAGCAAAGGATATGGGCATCAATGCATTAAAGATTACTCTGGTACTTAATAGCGGTTGCTTGCTGAAATCAGCCAGAGCATTCATATTGTTCCAGACGTTGGAGAGATATGGTGAAATTATTAAGTCACAGCCTTCAGTACAGGATATTGAAGATGAGAAATTTGATAATGAATTCACAGTGATTGTGGTATCGAAGGAAAATGAACAGCTCTTTGCAAAGGAATTGAATTCCATAGCAGAGGTTGATGAAGTAATTATTACAACTCTTGATAAGTTTGATTCTGAAACTTCCTCTACAGTTGAAGACGCAAATAAACCTGTTTCTGAGACAAAAGCCAGTGAAACTGTACCAGATGCTCAAAAACATGCGGCTGATAGTCAGGAAGCTGCAAAACCAAATGCCAATAACGCTCCTAAAAAAACACAGAGAACAGTCAGAGTTGATATAGACAGACTTGATGTTTTAATGAATCTGGTTGGAGAACTTATAATAACAAAGACAAGACTTGAAGGAACTGATATAACCCAAAAACCTCAGGAATACCATGAAACTCTTGAATACCTCGAAAGAATAACAACTAATCTCAATGACGCTGTAATGAAGGTAAGAATGGTTCCTGTTGAGACTGTATTTAATCGTTTCCCTAGAATGATAAGAGATATTGCAAAGGATTTGGGAAAAGAAATAGAATTGAAAATGTCGGGTGAGGAGACAGAACTTGATAGAACTGTTATTGATGAAATCGGAGATCCTCTAATCCACTTGCTCAGAAATTCCTGCGACCACGGTCTGGAATCTGCCGAGAAAAGAAAAGAACTTGGTAAGTCTGAAATAGGAAGAATCAACCTTATAGCATATCAGTCAGGAAATAACGTATTAATTGAGGTTGAAGATGATGGTGCCGGCATAAATATTGATAAGATAAAAAATAAAGCTGTAGAAAACGGTATAATCACTAAAGAAGCTGCTAATTCCATGACTCAGCAGGATGCTATAGAGCTTCTATTCAGACCAAGTTTCAGCACTGCTGACAAGATTACTGGATTGTCGGGAAGAGGTGTGGGTCTTGACGTAGTTAAAACCAAGATTGAGCAGCTTGGCGGTACAGTAGAAGTTGAAACACAAAGCGGTAGAGGCAGTAAATTTATTATTAAATTGCCGCTGACTCTTGCAATATATCAGGCATTATTGGTAAATGTAGGCGGAGAGAAATATGCTATACCGTTAGGTGCAATTTATCAGATATACAATTGGTCTGCTGAGGATGTTAAAACTGTTCAGGGACAGGAAGTTATATTGCTTCGTAATATGGTAGTGCCTATCACAAGACTTGCTGATTCTTTAGAGGTTCCGAATCGCAATGAGCAGGCTAACCAGAAGCAGTTAAAGATTGTAATTGTCAGAAAAGGTGAAAAGCTTACAGGACTTGTTGTTGACAGCGTTATAGGACAACAGGAAATAGTTATTAAGTCCTTGGGTAAACTCTTGACCGGAATTAAGTATTTAGCAGGAGCTACAATACTTGGAGACGGAAATGTGGCATTAATAGTTGATGTAAATTCCATTACTTGATAATAATACTATAATTTGTATATGAGAATTTTGGACAGGAATTCGCTAATAAAATAATAAAGTGGCGCGGACATAAAGATACTCTATGCAGGTACCTTAGTCTGTGGCGGAAATGGAGATAAATATGGCTGATTTACAACTTCAAGAATTTGAAACAAAACAGTTTATTGTATTTAGTCTCGGAGATGAGCGTTTTGGTATTGACTCTTTAAAAATTACTACTATAGACAGAATGAAAACAATAACGAGAGTACCTAAAACACCACCGTATATTAAGGGTGTTATAAATCTAAGGGGAGATATAATTCCTGTAATGGATTTAAGATTGAAATTCAATCTTCCGGTAGCAGAAGAGACGGAAGAAACACGTATAATAATTTTGAAGCTTGAAGAAGTTTCCATAGGGGTTATAGTTGATCAGGTGCTTCAAACAATACAGTTGGGCGGTGACTCCATTGAGAGTGCTGCGAGTTTGATGAATAGTACTATTGCGGACTATATATTCGGAATTGGTAAAGTTGACGGAGAAATTGTAACACTTCTGAATTTCGATAAGCTTGTTAAAATATAATTGTTTAAATATAAAAATAGGAGTATGAGTGATGTCAATTAGTTTTGATGAATTAAACAATATTCAGATGGATGTGCTTAGAGAGATTGGAAATATAGGCGCAGGAAATGCAGTAACTTCTTTGGCCAAAATGATAGACAAAAAAGTGGATATGGCTGTACCCGAAGTTAAAATAATGGGATTTGACAGGGTTAGTCAGATTCTTGGCGGTGAAGAAATGCTTGTTGTTGGAATCTTGCTTAATGTAACCGGAGATTTAACGGGTAATATGATGTTTATTTTGGACATTAATGCTGCAAGAAAACTGGTAAATATATTACTGGGTTCCAATGATGAAACTAATCTGGATTTTAATGAATTGGAGTTATCTGCACTAAAGGAAATCGGTAACATACTAACGGCATCATATCTTTCAGCATTGGCTGGCTTAACAAACTTAAAAATATTGCCTTCTGTACCGGAACTGGCTATAGACATGGCAGGTGCTATACTGAGCGTACCGGCAATTGAGTTTGGAAAGGTCGGCGATTCGGTATTATATATAGAGACTGAGTTTAGTGAGGGTATTACAAGGGTTTTTGGAGACTTTCTACTGATACCTGATGTTGAATCATACGAGGTACTATTAAGAGCATTGGGAGTTATAGAATAATGGATATTGAAATTATAAAGGTCGGTATGGCTGACCTTAATTCATCGCGTCATCCTTGTATGATAACCACACTGGGTCTTGGTTCATGTGTGGGGGTTGCTCTGTATGATTCTACAGCAAAAGTAGCCGGATTAGCACACGTTATGCTGCCAAGCAGCGAACAGGCAAAGAACAACAGTAATATTGCCAAATTTGCTGATACGGCTATAGTAAAATTAGTAGATGATATGATAAAACTTGGAGCAAGGAAGGACAGAATAGTAGCAAAATTAGCAGGTGGAGCCCAAATGTTCGTATTCAATCAAAGTTCGGACTTAATGAGAATAGGATACAGAAATGTGGTTGCATCAAAGGAAAAACTCAAATTATTAAATATTCCCATCATATCGGAGGATACGGGAGGAAACTACGGACGCACCATAGAACTGTATTCCGATGATGGGAGACTAATGATAAAAACAATCGGTTTTGGAATAAAACAAATATAAGCTACTATTTTGTTTTACAACTGAGGTGTAAGAATGGAGACAATCATGAAAATACCGTTTCTATTTGCATTACTTGCAGCTATTATAACGGGATTAATCGGTATTAGCAATAACAGAAGTGTAAATCAGACTTGTATATATATGATGATTGCAATGGTAATATTTTATTTCATAGGGACACTATTAAAAGCAACTATTACTGGCATTGTAGAAGAACAAAACAAGTTGAAGGCTCAAGCTGAAAGGGAAAAGAAGGAAAAGGAAAATCAGGAGAGATTAAGAATAGAAAGAGAAAAGGCAGAAAAATTGGGCAAAGAGCAACATTTAGGTAAAAACCTGGATTTAGTTGCAGATAGCAATCTAGACGATGGCTTTACTCCACTAGATTTATCACAGGCAGTGAGGACTAGAATGAAAGAGTAACTTTAGTGATATTTATAGTAAGATACTAATTGGAGGACTAACATGTTTAGCGAAAGTACTAATCAGCTGTGGAAACAGTATATTGAAAATAAAGAGGCTGCTGCAAAAGAAAAGCTAATAATTCAATATGCATACCTGATAAAGTATGTTGCAGGAAGGTTAAGTATATATTTTGGTTCCAATGTGGAATTTGATGATTTAGTTGGATACGGAGCATTTGGACTTATTGATGCAATAGAAAAATATGATCTCGCTAAGGGTGTTAAATTTGAAACATATGCCTCTTTAAGAATAAGAGGTTCAATTATAGATAGCATACGTGATATGGATTGGGTTCCCAGATCACTTAGGCAAAAAAACAAGGAACTCGAAAAAGTATATGCTGAAATAGAAAATGAAAAAGGCCATACTGCAACCGATAAAGAAGTTGCCGAAAAAATGGGATTAGGTATGGACGATTTTTATAAATTATTAAATGATGTAAATGTGTCCTCAATGATGTCTCTTGACGAGTTCATGGAACAGAACTACGAGAGAGGGCTGGAAATATTCAGTGAAAGTACAGAGGACAAACCGGAAGCTTCTCTGGAATTTAATGAAATGAAGCAACTTCTTGCAGATTCTATAGATAAATTACCTGAGAAAGAAAAAGCAGTAATTACATTCTATTATTTTGAAGAACTGACTTTAAAGGAAATAAGTGCTATAATGAGTGTAACTGAATCGAGAATTTCTCAGTTGCATACAAAAGCACTTCTTAGAATGAAGGGAAAGCTGTTTAGGCATAGGATAATGCTTGAATCGTAAAGGAGAAAATATGGTAGAACAAAAAGACTTGAAAATTTTGGTTACAGTTTCACCAGACGAGCTAAAAGCTTTTATAACACTTTACAACACCGGAGATAATATAGCAATTAAAAAAGAAGATATTATCGGTGCTCTTGACAGTCAAAGAGTAGTTTTTGGAATCAAGGAAGATATAATATCATATCTTGTTGAAAGCCCATTGTATAATGAAGCCTTTTGTGTAGCCGAAGGAATAGCACCACAAAACGGCAAAAATGGAATGGTTACATATCATTTTAATACTGATGTTAATAAAACTCCAACCCTAATGGAGGATGGCAGGATAAATTACAGAGAGTTAAATCTCATTCAGTCAGTAAAGGAGGGGCAGGTACTTTGCTCATTGGTTCCTCCTGTAAAAGGAGTAGAAGGAAAAACCGTTAAAGGGAGAGTTGTTTCTGCTGTAAACGGTAAACCTGCGGTGCTCCCAAGAGGCAAAAATGTTGCAATATCTGAGGATGGACAAAGTCTTGTTGCAACAACAGCGGGAGAGGTTGAATATCTGGATGCTACGAAAGTAAGCGTTTATACAAACCATGAAGTTCCTGCTGATGTAGATAATTCAACAGGAAATGTAAGTTTTGTAGGAAGCGTTATTATAAAGGGAAATGTTTTATCAGGTTTCTCAGTAGAAGCTGGTGGAAATGTTGAAGTATTTGGGGTTGTTGAAGGTGCAACAATAAAAGCAGGCGGGAATATTATATTACGGCGAGGAATGCAGGGTATGGGTAAAGGAACACTCATTGCCGGCGGTGATATAGTTGCCAGATACATAGAATACAGCAGCATAGAAGCAAGTAACAATATTCAGGCGGAAGCCATAATGCACAGTAACGTAAAATGCGGAAACAAGCTTGAGCTTACCGGAAACAAGGGACTTCTGGTGGGAGGCACCTGTAAGGTCGGCAACATTGTAGTTGCAAAGGTTATTGGATCACATATGGCTACAATTACAGATGTTGAAGTAGGTGTAGATCCTTCTGTAAGAGAAAGATATAAAAATGCAAGAGAAGAAATAGTTTCAATGGAAAGTGACATAAAAAAGGCTGATCAGGCAATAACAATATTACGCAAAATGGAAAGTGCGGGTGTATTGACTCCGGATAAGCAGGAAATTTTAACAAAGAGTGTCCGGACAAAAGTATATTTATCAACAAAGATTCAGGAAGTAAAACAGGAAATTTCTATTTTGGATGAAAAGTTGCAACAGGAAGGCAATGGCAAGATACGTGCACTAAGTTTTATTTATCCCGGAGTAAAGGTTTCAATAGGAACATGTATGATGTATGTAAAAGAACCTCTTCAATACTGTACCTTGTACAGAGACGGAGCAGATGTACGTGTTGGAGCTATTGACAAGTAATAAGAGGCTGGCTAATGCTCTTTCCATATGCTTATTACAAGTATTTCTAAGGATTAGTTAAATAAATCCGGCATAGGGGGCGGTTTTTTTGTCAATAAAACCTATAGATTTTCAGATGGTAGTTCCAAAGACATCTGAAGTATCAAAGATCTATAACGATGATGTTAATAAAAATCAGGCAATTCATCAGCAGCAACAAACAGCCGGTCAGACAAAAATAGACAATAAGCTGAAACAGGTTGTTAATAGAGAAAATGTACAAAATGATCGTGTTAAAGAAAAGCAGGAAAGAGATAGTTCAAGGCAGAATGAAAAGAAAAAGAAACGGCAGAATAAAGATGATGACAGACCCACAATAGACATTCGGGTCTGATAAAACAAAGGATAAGTTCTAGAGGTGGATATGGGAGCATTTTACGTTACTATAATATTCTTGGGAGTTATTTTGGTAGCAGTATCTCTTTTCCTTATTTTAATGGATAGGGCTAACGGTAAAGACTTTTTTAAAGAATTTGATCGCAAAAAAGATGAGATGTTTGGGCTAATTCAGGATTCAGAAGAAATGATACATGAACTTAACAGAATGTCTGATTACGTTGTAACAGTTATTTCTGAAAAAAATCAGGAATTTTTTAAAAAAGTTAAAGATATGGATGACCAAGATAAAGTTGAAGAAAAACCTGTTAATCAAATTCAACAACAGATACAGATAGAGGAACCGATTATTTCAACTCCGGAGCTGTCAACTGAAGTAGATAAAATTAATCAGCAAATTAATCAGGATATTCAGAAGCTTACAAATATCCAGAGCTATAGGAATATGCAAAGCGGTATAAAGCAGCAAAACGAGGCAAACGATGAAATAATTGATACAAGGGAAGACATTGAAAAGCCTTCAAAATTAGTACTTAACAGCAGAAGAAAACAAGTACTGCAACTAATTGAACAGGGCTTTAGTAATGACGAAATTGCAGAGAAAATGAAAATGGGAAAAGGTGAAATCGGACTTATACGTGGTTTAAGCGGCAGTAAATAGTGCAATTTTACAATATAGAAGTGATATTCGCATAGGAGTATACAGATGAGAAAAGTCCACGAGAAAAGTATTTTGTTGGGTATCGGTATCGGAATGATTATAACCGCAATAACAGGGATGATTTATTCCGGGGGGACACAAAAGGATTTAACCAAAAATGAGATAATCAGTCGTGCCAAGGGCTATGGTTTAATTGAACCGGTTAAATTGCTAAATGAAAATAATTCTGCAGCAGACAGTACAGCCGCAGATACCACAAGTGAAAAATCACCGGGAGTGAGTACAGTTTCTCAGCCTTCAAAAGAGGTTGCAGATAAAACATCCACCGAAAATAAAAACAAAACAAGTACTGATGCTAAAGAACGAAATATTGTAGTCAAAATTGAAGACGGTCATATTTCAGAAGATGTTATGAAACAACTTTTTGATAAAGGAATTATAACAAGTGAAAAAGATTTTACCAATGTTATTAATTCTTACAAGGCTTCAAGAAAGATTATTTCGGGGACATATAAGTTTAAGAAAAATGAGGATTTAGACTACCTCGTAAAGAAAATATGCGGTATTAAATAGCATGTTAAAATTTATTGGTTTTTTGTAATTTTAGTATTGCGTTATCTGATTTTCTGTGTTACTATATACAAGCAGCAGATGTTATGTATGCCGAAGTGGTGAAACTGGCAGACGCACTGGACTCAAAATCCAGCGATAGTGATATCGTACCGGTTCGATTCCGGTCTTCGGCACCAAGAGGGTTTCGTAGATTTTTAGTCTATGGAGCCTTTTTTATTTTGTACGATTCAGCAATAATAAATACTGATATTAGAAAGGTATTTATAACATAGTACAATATAAATTTTGAAAAGGTATTGACTAAAAAATTTTTTATAGGTATTATAAAGTAAATATTAAAAGTAATGATTGGAAATAGTAGAAGTCTTAAAAACTTTCAGAGAGTCGGTAGTTGGTGTGAACCGATAGTTTTTTAGGGTTTGAACTCATCCATGAACTGCAGCCCGATAATGTAGGGTGAGCCGGAGTTCCACCGTTATAAGGATAGATGGTATTTGCCATTGAAAAGTGAGTTATTAATTAATTAATTAGAGTGGTACCGCGAGTAAACCTCGTCTCTATAACAGAGATGGGGTTTTTTTAATGGTTAAATTCCGGGTTTAGCCATTAAACTGATTCAAATATATAATATGAGATTGAGAATGGAGGATTTTTTATGAGTAGAAAAATACTTGTACTTGATACAACATTAAGGGATGGTGAACAGGTACCGGGGGCAAAGCTGAATTTGTATGAAAAACTCGAGTTGGCCCATCAACTTAAAGCTTTAAATGTAGACATTATTGAAGCGGGTTTTCCAGCCTCTTCACAGGGGGATTTTAACGCAGTAAAGGAAATTGTCGCGAGTATTGGTAAAGACCGCACTATAACAGCACTTGCCAGGGCAGTAAAGAATGATATTGATGCAGTCTATCAAAGTATAAAGTATGCTAAAAATCCATTAATTCACATTGTACTCGGTACTTCTTCCGTACATGTTGAGAAAAAGTTCAACAGGTCAAAGGACGAGGTTTTAGAAATGGGAGTTAGTGCGGTAAAGTATGCAAAGACACTTTTGCCTGATGTCCAGTATTCAACAGAAGATGCTTCAAGGTCTGATTTTGAATATCTTTGGAAAACGATTGAAGCGGTTGTAAAGGCTGGGGCGACCATGATTAATATTCCTGATACAGTCGGGTATGCAGTACCTGAGGAATTTGGAGAATTAGTAAAAAAGATAAACTATCGTCTAAAGAATATGAATGATAAGGTAATACTAAGTGTTCACTGTCATAATGATACAGGATTAGCAACAGCGAATACACTAATTGCAATAAAAAATGGAGCAGACAAGATAGAGTGTACTATAAATGGTCTTGGTGAAAGAGCCGGTAACGCTGCACTTGAGGAAGTTGTGATGGGGCTGAAACTTCGTGCTGAATACTACAATGCATATACAAATATTGTTACAAAGGAAATATGTAAAGCTTCTCGATTGGTTAGTAATTTAACAGGTCTTGATATACAGGTAAACAAGGCCATTACTGGTGATAATGCTTTCGCACATTCTTCGGGTATTCATCAAGACGGATTGTTAAAGTCAAGGGATGTTTATGAAGTTATTTCCCCGGAAGATGTGGGTGTGGAAAATATGGAAATTATTTTGACAGCAAGGTCAGGTCATCATGCATTCAAAAGTGCAGCAGAAAAAATTGGCTGCAAATTTAAAGATGATGAAAGCTTTGAGTATCTTTTCAATAAATTCCTTGAATTAGCTGACGTAAAGAAGGAAGTCTATGACCATGATATTTACTACTTAATTGAAAAATACAGTAATGAAAAAGCATTAGCCAATAACGCAGGAAATCAATTCGAAGGAATTGACTTATATGAGTTAATATCTTTTCAGGTAGTCAGTAACGATATTTTTCCAACTGCAACAGTAAAAATGAAGAAAGGAAAAGAAATTATTATAAATAGTTCTGTTGGAGACGGACCAATTGATGCTTTATACTCTGCAATTAAAAACATAGTTGGATTGGATATAGACCTAAAAGAGTATAAAATTAATAGCATGTCCAGAGGAAAGGAAGCACTTGGAAGAGTAAGCATAAGAATTGGCTATAATAATCAAAAAATTTATTCTGCTCGTGCTATGGATACAGATGTTATTAAAGCAAGTGCATTAGCTTTTATCAATGGTATTAATTCAATCATACTTGAGAATTAGTACGGGTACCGATACGCAAAATACAAGTATAAGCACAGAAATAACTATTAAAAATTATTGCCAGATATAATCTATATAATAGAACAATCTGGCAATAATTGAAAAAATATTAAATTTTTGAGAGCTAATACTTTGGAAATACTTATCCATCATTGAGTCTAAAAGGCTTTATACACAAAATTATTTATAGTCTCGTTTTGTTAACTGCATAAACTATATAGCAATTAGACTTTTGAATAGTTTCCTAAAACCCAGCCGTTGTAAACATGGTTCTGCCAAACTTTACAATGCTGGAGATAGTCATGACCAGTGTAAGTACTGTCTCTCAATTCTATCCATCGTCTATCATATTCTCTCCATGAATCGTAGCGGCTTCGAGTAAATATACATTTAACTGTGCCAGAAACGCCAATAGAAAATTTTTGACCAGCCCATGAAAATTCACCTTTGGCATCAGCAGTCACATTAGCTTCTACAGACTCTGTAGCATCGAAGGTGTTGTAAGTCTTTACATTCACGTCATTTGAATACTTCCACCAGAAGAATCCTCCAGCCGGTGTTGGTTCCGGTCCATAAACGCTATCGTATGTACCTTGGGCAAAGGTAAGTTGTGGTATCATAATTGATACTATCATAATTAATGTAACAATAGTTGCTTTTAACCTGCTTTTTAATCTAGTATTATTAATCATGTATTACCCTCCTGAAATTTTTGAGATTAGCAATTAATGCCATGAAAGATGTTAGACCTGTCCTGAAAATGTAAAACTATAGGCGAATAACTGATTTAATAATATAGCATATACCGCTTTACTCTGAAAGAATTAAATAATCATTGTTCATAAAGACCACCACCTTTCTGTTTAACTGCATATTTCAGGTGAACGGTATATAATTTTTTGTTTTTACCATAACTTGCCATAGAATTACATAGGACTTTCAAGTCTGTAAATTTTACTTCAATTAATTATAACTTAAATTTACATAAAAAGTAAATTATTTCCTAAAATGCGATCAGTTATTGCCGTAGAATCAATTTGTATATTCTTACAATATTTTCTTTATATAATCATTAATTTGTAATATAATGTAATAAAATGAATTCCCAGAATGTATTTATATAAATTATAAAAACCTCACAATAAAAATTTTAGAATAAAAGTGAATTCATCTATAAAAAAATTTTTTGGAGGTAAAAATCATGAAAAAACTCTTATTTTCTATCATCATGGCTATTATTCTGACAAGTTTTGCACCAGCAACTATTTTTGCTGCAACCCCTCAAATCAATGGAAGCGATGTTATGATTATTGGCGATTCTTATTTTGCCTTGTCCGGTGAAATTGTCAGAGCCTTGGAAAATGAAGCTAGAAATGCTGGTGTTTTAGGTGCAAATGATAGATTTAGAAACAATCCGGTATCTGGAGCAACACTAGCAAATAATGGAATTCCTTCTCAGTACGCAAATGGTATTAGTTCCGGTAAAGTTAAGTATGTAATAATGGATGGTGGCGGGAACGATTGTCTGCAAGGTTGGACTCCTGCACCATATAATGAAAGCACACCTTTTATTAAGAATGCAACAGATGCAGTTACTAATCTATTGAAACAAATGAAAGGTGACGGCGTTGTTAAAGTATTTTATTTATTCTATCCTAATCCAAACGGAGATCTCAATGGGTTAAAGGGAAAATTGGATGCGTTAAGACCTATAATGCAATCTACAGTAGCTAACGCAGCAGTAAAGCCGGAAACATATTTCTTTGATATAAGACCAACCTGGGACGGACATTTATCAGAGTATACACTATCTGACGGTATACATCCTACTACAGCCGGAAGCGTAGCAACAGCAAAAGCTATGTGGGCTGAAATGCAAAAAGTTAACTTTTTCGGTACTAGTGCTCCTGAAATAAAATATGGGGATTATAACAATGACGGAAGTGTTGATTCATTGGATGTCTTGGCGTTTAAAATGTATTTGTTGAATTCTGAACGTACATATACTAAAGTATTGGATCTCAATGATGATAACACTGTAGATTCAATCGATTTTGCAATTATGAAGCAGTATTTGTTAGGTATCGTAAAAACCTTACCTTACAAATAAAAGTACTATTGTAAACCTCTGATATAAAACCAAGGGTTTCAGCTAATAGCTGAAACCCTTGGTTTTTTGCCCATATTGACTTTTGGCATTGTACAAGTAATAATATGATTAACATCTTGGAGAAATTTGCCGCGTAATCTTACCTACCTATAAATAGACATATAAGGATTAGTAAATGTTTAAATTAAATAATATTTATCGACCAATTACTGCACAGCCGTTTTTATATGACGAATATTATACTGAAATTCAGCCATGTGAAGCACTAAAACCCTACATATGTTGTTTTTGGGGTACCCGGAAGCCTTACTCAGATATTACGTCAATCAAAATAAAAGACAAGCTTGTAATACCTGATACATGCATGGATATAATATTCAACATTAATACTGATAAAAATGAGTTGGATGGTTTTTTTGCAGGGCTAAGTGATACTACATTTATAGATAAGACAAAAAATGTTTCATCCTCAATGTCTTGCTTTGCCATTAGATTTTATTGTTGGGCTGTACCATTATTTTCTGATAAATCCATGAAACATGTTCTTAATTCATTCGTTGAAGTTGAGGACTACTTTAAAAACTTTAAGCGAGACTTGTATGATATACTGATTAGAAATCAATTATTTCATGATAGAGCGGATAGGGTTCAACAATACCTAATTAAGAAGATAAACCATGACAAACAGAACAATAATATAATGAATTCTGTATATAAAATTTTAAAATCTAAAGGTACAGCCAATATTTCGGAACTTGCCGGTTTCACGGCAGTAAGTCAAAGACAGCTTGAAAGGTTGTTTTTAGAGAATATAGGGGTTTCCCCAAAAAAGCTTTCAGGTCTTGTTCGTTACCAATACCTTTGGCAGGATATTTTATATAATACAAATTTAAATATTCACGATAGTGTCTGCAAATATGGGTATACAGACCAATCGCATTTACTTAATGATTTCAAAAAATATCACACCTTATCTACTGCAGATGCACGAATATTTGCATATAAAAACAGATGATGTCGGATTTTTACAATACAACAAAAACTGAAAATGATATTATATAAAAACTTAATATTAAGTACTTGAGTATCAGGTAAAAAGTGTAAAATACACTGGGGAGGGTTATATATGTTTAGAGCAATACTTCAAATTTATGTCAAGGGAAGTGATGAGGCTTTCGAGTTATACAAGAAGGCGTTTGATGCAAATATAGGTTATCAGGACGTAGACGAAAATGGTATAGTTATCCATAGAGAACTTGACGTTTGCGGACAAGCCATTGCAGTTGGTGAAGCTAATGACACTACTCGTGCCGGAGGAAACAAAAGGCTTACTGGCAATACCATGCAGTTTTGTATTCAATTTGGAGCAGGTGAAGATAATCGGGTACGTAAAGCATATGAAATCTTGCAAGATGGTAGTGAAATTATTACTCCTTTTGGTGAACTGTTTTTCAGTCCATGTGGTGTAGAACTGATAGATAAGTACGGTGTATGGTGGTGCCTGTTCATATAATACTTTGTTATAAAATATTCGAGAGGTGATATTATGAAAAAACTTACATTAAAAGACTACACAGAGATTAAGTCATGGATATATCGTAATGCAAGAACTATTGAATTGGCAATTTGGCAGTATTACTTTGAAAACGGCAGTAAGGAGGCAGTGCTTTCTGCTCTGGAGTTTTATCAAAATGACGATGGCGGATTTGGTCATGCTCTTGAAGCAGACAGCTGGAATCCAAATTCATCACCGTATACAACCTTAAAGGCAATAAATATTTTAAAAGAAATTGGATTTAATGATAAGCAGCATCCGATAATACAGGGAATATTTAAGTTTCTGGGAAGTGATGCTTATTTTTCTGAAAACGGGTGGTATTTTAATATCCCGTCCAATGACGACCACGCCCATGCACCTTGGTGGACATACAGCATGGAAGCCAATGCTTTCGAAGGCATTGGACTATCCGCTGAAATTGCAGGTTTCATATTATTGAATGCAGATAAAGACTCTGAAATATCCAATAAGGCTCTAAGGATTTCTGACTTTATAATCGGCAAGCTCAGCACAGCGGACAATTATGGAGAAATGGGAATAGGGGGTTACTGTGTGTTACTTGACACTTTGGAAAAAACAGGGCTGGCGTTACAATTTGACCATAAATCCCTTACAGAAAAAATAAAAAAGCTTGTATATAATTCTATAGAAAGAGATACCTCTAAATGGCTTTATTATACCAGAAGACCTTCAGATTATATAAATTCTCCTGAAAGTATCTTTTATGAGGATAATAAGGATATTATAGCAAAAGAGCTTGATTACCTAATTGATACAAGGCCTCAGTATGGCGTTTGGAATATTACATGGAGCTGGTTTGAAAACAATGAGAGATTTTCAAAGGAATTCGCCATAAGTGAAAATTGGTGGAAAGCCAGAGTTGCCATTGATAAAATCATTTATTTAAAAAACTTTTGCAGGTTGGATGAATTTAAAACTTAGTATGTAGGGATTAATATTTTTCAAAAGCACTTTCAAGGTTTTTCATTATACTTTTCCTTCTAAACTATTTATTACAAAAATAAAGAAAATATATTATAATGTAAATAAATACAAAAAATACAATAAAATGGAAGGAAATCTATGAAGGCTATATTTAAGAAGGTGATTTCAAAATGGTGGATATCAGCAATAATTGTAATGTTATTGCTGATAGGTTCAAGTATCTGCCCAGACACTGCAAATGCAGCATCTACTACAATTCAGACTGGAGGTACTGATGGGACCTGGGTATATACACTTTCAAATGGTTACGCCACAAATGTTTATTGTACAACTTCCACTCTTAGAGGAACTGTTACTGTTCCAACTACTGTTGCAGGATATACTGTTATTAGTGTTGGCGGAGCTAGTTCATCATATCCAGTAATATCCAACTCTACAGCAAAGGCTAATGTATCTGGCATAGTAATACCGAGTACCGTAAAGACAATAAATAGCAGTGCATTCTATAAATTATCTGCATTAAACTATGTATCTTTAGGTAACACTGTAACTAGTATAGGTTCTAGTGCATTCTATCAATGTACTGGAATAACTTCGGTAGATATACCCAGTACTGTTACATCAATAGGGTCTTCTGCATTTTATGGATGCACAAATCTCTCATATATAAATCTTCCGTCTACAGTTAATACAATAGGTAATAATGCCTTTTATAATTGCTCTAGAATAACCTCAATATCGATTCCTAATTCAGTTACAAGTTTAGGGTCCTATGCTTTTTATGGATGCTCAGGAATAACTTCCAAAATAGTGATTCCAAGTACTATTAAAGTCATAAATAGCTATATTTTCTACGGATGCTCACAAATACGGTCTGTAACTTTGCCCGACTCAATTACCTCAATAGGTTCGTATGCATTTACTAATTGCACGAGCCTGACAACAATAACAATACCCAGTTTGGTAACCTCAATAGGTTCGTATGCATTTACTAATTGTACGGGCCTGACAACAATAACAATACCCAGTTCCGTAACCTCAATAGGTTCGTATGTGTTTAACGGATGTACAAGTCTTCAGTCGGTTGAATTTAACGGAACTTCCACAGCGTTAAATAGCTATATTTTTAAAGGCTGCAATAAATTAAACACTATTACAATAAACGGTACTCTTTCCGTAACTGGTACGGATGCTACATATACCCCGTTCTCAGGTTTTATTGGGTATCTTACAATAAATGGTACCGGCAAAATACCAAATTACCTATTTAAGGATTGTACTAGCTTGACATCAGTCAGCATTGAAGGTTCTATATCAGCAATAGGGTCTTCTGCATTCTATGGGTGCACGGGTTTAACTTCCGTAGAAATATCCGCAGTCGCAACAATTGGTGCTTCCGCATTTTATGGATGTACAAATCTCTCATATATAAATCTTCCGTCTACAGTTACTACAATAGGTAATAAAGCCTTTTATAATTGCTCTAGAATAACCTCAATATCGCTTCCGGATTCAGTTGCAAGTTTAGGGTCCTATGCTTTCTATGGATGCTCAGGTATAACTTCGAAAATAGTAATCCCAAGTACTATTACAATTATAAATAATTATGTTTTCTATGGATGTACAGGTATTACGTCAATTACGTTACCAAATTCCATTACATCAATAAGTTCCTACGCATTTGCTAATTGTACGGGTTTGACAACAGTAACAATACCTAGTTCTGTAACATCAATAAGTACATATGTGTTCAACGGATGTACAAGTCTTCAATCAGTTGAATTTAATGGAACTTCTACAGTGTTGAGTAGTTATATTTTTAAAAATTGTAACAGTTTAAATTCTATTACAATTAATGGGAAAATTTCAGTAACTGGTACAGATGTTACCTATGCACCGTTCTCTGGATTTAGTGGAAATATTACAATAAACGGTACTGATCAAATACCAAACTACCTATTTAAGGATTGTACCAATTTGGAATCAGTATACATTGGAGGTTCTATAACAAAAATAGGGTCTTATGCTTTTTATGGATGTACAATGCTAAGCAAAATTACAATTTGTGATTCAGTAACGTCAATTGGAGACTATGCCTTTTATGGATGTGCAGGAATAACGTCGATAACATTACCAAGTTCCATTACCTTGATAGGTTCCTATGCATTCACTAATTGTACCTGTTTGACAACACTAACAATACCTGTTTCTGTAACTTCAATAGGTACATATTCATTCAGCGGGTGCTTAAATCTTCAATCCATTGAATTTAATGGAGTATCTGCTTTGTTAAATAGCTATGCATTTAAAAATTGCAGCAATCTTCGATATTTAACAATAAACGGTTCGTTGTTCGTAAACTCAGGTAGTGCTGTACCGTTTTATGGAATAAGTGGAAATATTACAATAAACGGTACAGGAAGCATTTCTGATTACCTGTTTACTGGGTGTACAGGGTTGACATCGATAAGTATTGAAGGGTCGATAGCATCCATTGGAGCTTCGTCATTTAAGAACTGTACAGGATTAACCTCCGTACAAATGACTAATGCTGTCACAGCGATTGGTGACTCAGCATTCTATGGATGTACAAAAATAACGTCTATACCATTATCAAATTCTATAATAAATATAGGTTCCTATGCGTTTTATAATTGTTCGGGGATAACCTCAATATCAATTCCAAGTACGGTTACCATTATAAATAATTATGCTTTTTATGGATGCACAGGAATAACGTCGATAACATTACCAAGTTCCATTACCTTGATAGGTTCTTATGCATTCACTAATTGTACTGGGTTGACAACAATAACAATACCGGTTTCTGTAACTTCAATAGATACATATTCATTTAGCGGGTGTATAAATCTCCAGTCCATTGAATTTAATGGAGTATCTACTTTGTTAAATAGCTACGCATTTAACAATTGCAGTAATTTAAGATATATAACAATAAATGGTTCACTATCCGTAAACTCAGGCAGTGCTTCACCGTTTTATGGAATAAATGGGAATATTACAATAAACGGTACAGAAAAAATCTCAGATTACCTGTTTACTGGGTGTACAGGGTTGACATCGATAAGTATTGAAGGGGCGATAGTATCCATTGGAGCTTCAGCATTTAAGAACTGTACAGGATTAACCTCTGTACAAATGACTAATGCTGTCACATCGATTGGTGACTCAGCATTCTATGGATGTACAAAAATAACGTCAATACAATTATCAAATTCTATAATAGATATAAGTTCTTATGCATTTTATAATTGTTCGGGGATAACCTCAATATCAATTCCAAGTACGGTTACCATTATAAATAATTATGCTTTTTATGGATGCACAGGAATAACGTCGATAACATTACCAAGTTCCAATACCTTGATAGGTTCTTATACATTCACTAATTGTACTGGGTTGACAACAATAACAATACCGGTTTCTGTAACTTCAATAGATACATATTCATTTAGCGGGTGTATAAATCTCCAGTCCATTGAATTTAATGGAGTATCTACTTTGTTAAATAGCTACGCATTTAACAATTGCAGTAATTTAAGATATATAACAATAAATGGTTCACTATCCGTAAACTCAGGCAGCGCTTCACCGTTTTATGGAATAAATGGGAATATTACAATAAACGGTACAGAAAAAATCTCAGATTACCTGTTTACTGGGTGTACAGGGTTGACATCAATAAGTATTGAAGGGGCGATAACGTCCATTGGAGCTTCGGCATTTAAGAACTGTACAGGATTAACCTCTGTACAAATGACTAATGCTGTTAAATCAATTGGTGACTCAGCATTCTATGGATGTACAAAAATAACGTCTATACCATTATCAAATTCTATAATAAATATAGATTCCTATGCATTTTATAATTGTTCGAGTTTGACTTCAATAACAATACCTTATTCTGTAACAACAATCTCCAAATATTCATTTTATAATTGTGTGAAATTGCAATTTATATCAATTCCATATACAGTAACCACAATTGAAAGTTATGCATTTAGTTCATGTCTTGGCTCAACCACGAATAGAATCATCATTCCAAAGAATATACAATTTATAGGTGATTCCGCGTTCTATAGAGTCATGGGCGTTTATTATTACCCGGAGAATTCTGTTGCGTTAGCAGCATCAGCATTTTATACCGGAGTATATGCTTGGACTGCAATCGATGAAACAGCACCTACTGTAAATGTTTTAAATATAGAAACAACAACTGTGCCAGTTTGTGTAACATTATCATTCACGGATAATTATTCGGGCGTTTCATATTGGATGGTTACTTCTGACGCAACAATACCTACTTCATGGAATAATATTGCTAATAGTGTAAACTCAACAGTAACATGGACAACAAATACGAATGGAACATATTATGCATGGGCAAAAGATGCATACGGAAACATTTCCGATTATAAACTCTTTACAGTTCAAATATAATCAACAATTAGTAATTTCCCACTAAATATTGTCGTAAACATTGTTGATGAGTAAAATAATGTGGTAAAGATTTCTTTGCCACATTATTTGCTATATACATTATCCAATTTTATCTAACAAAATACTTTCACCATAAGGTTTAAAAAGCTTTGAAACCATTAAATAGTTACTCTTGCAGTCAAGCCATACAGAAGAATCCTCCGGCCTTAAAATTACGGGCATCCTGCCGTGTACATATGACATTTGCTCGTTTGCATCGGTAGTAAGGATAACAAATCTGTTATTAACATCTCCAATGTTATCAATGAACCTATTGTACAGTCCGGCCATGTATATTACATTACCTGATGCTGAGCGAATAAAATACTTTTCTTTTTTACCGTCAGCTTTTCTCCATTCATAAAAGCCGCTTGCAGGAATAATGCATCGTCCTGATTGCAGAAGGTTTCTAAAGGTGGGTTTTTCATGAACGGTTTCACTTCTGGCATTTATAATAACCCCGCCGGACTGCTTGAAATTGGGAAACCCCCACTTAAATAAATCAGTTGATTTTTTGCCATTAGAAGAAATATCAGTTATAACAGGAACGGTATCAGTGGGAAAAATCTCACCTGTTTTCATTGTTGCAGCTTTTCCCTTAAGTCTTTCATTAATATCATTAACTATATTTCTTAAATCCTGATTTTCTTCCTCTGTAAAAATAGCATATCTTCCACACATAAAATGTTGCTCCTTAAAAGTTACTTATTGGCCTACCTTATTTACTATATATTTTACTCCATCTTCCCAAACAAAAAAATAGGTATTATAAAAGGTAAATGGGTTGGTGATGGTGATAAGGTCAATGAGGGAATTAGTTATTTTCCGTGGATGACGAGGTTGTAAGAGTTACTTGCCTTCCACAAACCAACGTCCTTCCTCAAAAAAAATAAATACTTCTTTTCCCATAACTCTACAACGGTAGCGGATACCTTGACCTCCTACCTTTAAGCTTGCCGCTTTTTTATAGTCGTATACCTTGTCTATTATATATTTTGAGCCGTCCTCCCAAACAAAAGAAACAGGTATCAGCTCACCACTGGGAGAAAAAGTTGCGTCTAATTGTACAAAAACTTTCTTCATAATATCACCTTACCTAAAAAATGAAACAGGATGAATAATATTGTCTTCAACGGGGTTGGCATTAAGAGCACTATCTTTAAGCAAAATCGCCCTTTGAACAGAATAATGTCCAAACCTTTTACGAATGGCATCAATACTGAATTCCAGAGTTTCCAATTGTGGACGTTTATTATAATCCTCAAAAAAAGAAAGCTGGGTATGAGTATCCGCCGTAACCAAATCCGTTGAACGTATACCAAGAGAACGTATAGGTTTATGCCAACCCCAATTTGCATTAAAAATATCCATAGCTTTACGTGAAATTTCACCGGATATATAACTGGGAACCGGGAGTTTTGCTTGTCGCTCAATTGATGCAAGCTCATTATCACGAATGGAAATCTGTATTGTAGAACCCTTCAAATTATGTTTTCTAAGCCTTTCACCAACACTTTCAGCCAATACGGTAAAAGTAAGCATGACATCCTCGGTGTTTACAAGATCTCTTGCGGTTGTCATACTGTTTCCTATGCCTTTTATAGTTTCGTGGTACTCTGTTGCAGTTACTTCGGAATAGTCCATGCCATTAGCAAAATTCCAGAGAGTTTCGCCCCATTTTCCAAGATACCTTTTAATGAAAGAGAGAGGCGTCCCTGCAAGGTCTCCGATAGTCATTATGCCCACCTGATTAAGTTTCCTGCGGGTTGACCTGCCCACATAAAGCAATTCACCAACATTTAAATTCCAAACCATTTCCTTAAAATTATTTTGACTGATAACAGTAGTATGATCCGGCTTTTTTAAATCGGACCCGAGCTTTGCAAATATTTTATTAAAACTCACTCCTACTGAAGCAGTAACACCAAGCTCTGTTTTAATAAGTTCACGTATTTCATTTGCAATCTTTTCTCCTTCCCCGAAAAGCTTGGTGCTTTCAGAAACGTCAATCCAGCACTCATCTATGCCAAAACTCTCAACAAGGTTGGAATATCGGGAATAAATTTCTCGGGCTTCCTTTGAAAACCTCAGGTATAAAGCGTAATTAGGATTAACAATAACGAGGTTTGGACACTTTTGTTTTGCTTGCCAGATAGCCTCACCTGTTTTTATCCCAAAACTTTTTGCAATATAGTTTTTGGCCAGGACGATTCCATGACGTAAATCCTGACTTCCGCACACTGCTAAAGGATAATCCCTGTATTGTGGATTGTATAGACATTCAACGGAAGCATAAAAATTATTCAGGTCACAGTGTAAAATTACTTTATCCATAAAGTCACTCCAGTCAGAACATTTGTTCGTACATTCATTATAAATCCGAACAAATGTTCTTGTAAAGAGGTAAAATTGTGTAGTATAAACTCAATAACTCATTTTTATTTTCTGTGTTCTGGGAATAAAATTATACCTTGACTAAAGCATCCAATACTGCTATAGTTTACTTTAATAAAATATATTAATAATGATAATGACACTTCAGGGATAGGTGAAAATCCTTACCGGCGGTAGATAGCACAAGCTATAAGCCCGCGAGCGAAAGCAGATCCGGTCAAACTCCGGAGCCGACAGTACAGTCTGGATGAAAGATAGTGTATTTAATTTTGCTATTTTGTCCCCGGGGGTTGTCTGCCTCTGGGGATTTTTGCATTTTAAGGGAAATAAAAGCAAGGAGAACAAGATGAATATACATGAGTTTTATATGAAAAGGGCATTTGAAATTTCAAAAGGAGGGTGGGGGAGAACAAATCCGAATCCATTGGTTGGAGCTGTTATAGTAAAGGATGGCGAAATAATCTCTGAAGGTTTCCATGAAGCGTTGGGGGGTGCCCACGCCGAAGTTTGTGCTTTTCAGAATGCTACCTCTGATATTTCGGGTGCGACTATTTATGTAAATCTTGAGCCGTGCTCACACTACGGAAGGACGCCTCCGTGTGCAAAAGCCATTGCGGAGTCTGGAATCAAGGAAGTAGTTGTAGCGATGGTGGACCCAAACCCAAAGGTATCAGGAAAGGGCATACAGATACTAAAAGATGCCAATATTAATGTAATAGTGGGAGTCCTTGAGGAAGAGGCAAGAAGGCTGAATGAAATATTCATACACTATATAACAAAACAACTTCCCTTTGTAATTATGAAAACGGCAATGACTTTAGACGGTAAAATTGCATCGGTTACAGGAGACTCCAGATGGATAAGCAGTGAACCCTCAAGAGAGTATGTCCATAAAATACGTAACAGAGTATCTTCAATTATGGTAGGGGTAAACACAATAATAAAGGATAATCCATCATTGACAGCAAGACCATCCTCCGGAGATGGCATTGACCCTGTCCGTATCGTAGTTGACAGTAGAGGAAGGATTCCGATGGATAGCAGGGTAATTAACGGTGATTCAAATGCAGGACTTATACTCGCAACTACAGATAGAATCAATAAAGACAAGGAAACTCAGCTTTTATCACGTGGGGTAAGGATTATAAAAACCATTGAGAAAAGTGGTAAGGTGAATCTCGGGGAGCTTATGAGGGAATTGTATAAGCTTGAAATTGACAGTGTTCTTTTGGAGGGAGGGGGTAACCTTAACTTTTCGGCACTTGAGGCAGGTATAGTGAATAAGGTAATGACTTTTGTTTCACCCAAGATAATAGGCGGAAGTTCGGCTGTAACGCCTGTAGGAGGCGAGGGAATAGAAGAAATGAAGGATGCCATAGCTCTGTCGGATATCAGAGTTGAGGGGTTTGACAGGGATGTACTTATAGAGGGATATATTGCAGACGAATAGCGATTTAGGAGGTGACATATGTGTTCACGGGGATTGTTGAAGAAATGGGAAGTGTAAAAAACATTGTATACGGCAGCAGCTCAATTAAGCTTTCCATAGAATGTACAACTGTAATTGAAGGCACTGTTAAAGGGGACAGCATAGCTGTAAACGGTATATGCCTTACGGTTACTGAATTGGGAGGAAACTGGTTTACGGCAGATGTAATGCCGGAAACTATGAGGAAAACAGGACTTGAAAAGCTGAAACCCGGTAAAAAGGTGAACCTGGAGAGGGCTTTAAGACTTGCTGACAGACTGGGAGGCCATATAGTCAGCGGTCATATTGACGGAACGGGGATTATTACCGAGTTAAAAAAAGAGGATAATGCAGTTCTTATTACAATTACTGCACCTGAACAGATTATGAAATATATTGTTCAAAAGGGTTCGGTGTCTCTGGACGGTACAAGTCTTACTATAGCGGAGCTGACTTCAAGTACTTTTACGGTTTCCCTCATACCGCTGACCCGGGGATTCACCATACTTGGCTCCAAAAGTATTGGTGACAGAGTAAATATAGAATGTGACATTATAGGCAAGTACGTAGAAAAGATGTTAAAAGGTGAACCCTTGGAGTCAGAACCTTCCAGAAGTAATTTATCGGCTGAATTTCTCAGGGAACACGGATTTATGTAATATAAAATAAAAAAGGAAGTGAGTTTCATGAATTTTAGTTCAATAGAAGAGGCAATAGAAGATATCCGCCAAGGCAAGATAATTATAGTGGTGGATGATGAAGACAGGGAAAATGAAGGAGACCTCCTTATGGCAGCCGAAAAGACTACCCCTGAAAGTATAAATTTCATGGCTACCTATGGAAAAGGCATGATATGTGTTCCGCTTACAGCGGACAGAGCAAGGGAACTGGAACTTTTTCCTATGGTAAACCACAATGAGGAACGTCTCGGTACAGCATTTACCATAACTGTGGACCACAAGGATTCAACAACTGGTATTTCGGCTTTTGAAAGAGCACATACAATAATTGAGCTTACAAATATGAATGCTCGTCAGGGAGATTTCAAAAAACCGGGGCATATATTTCCGCTTATAGCAAGGGAGGGAGGAGTTCTCAAGCGCGCCGGACATACCGAAGCTGCAGTTGACCTGACCCGAATGGCGGGACTTTATCCGGCGGGAGTAATATGTGAAATAATGAATGATGATGGAAGAATGGCAAGAGTTCCACAATTATTGGAATTTTCTCGGAAGCATGGGTTAAAGGTAATAACGGTAGCAGGGCTTATTGAGTATCGAAGAAAAAATGAAAAGTTGATTAAAAGAGCTGCCGAAGCAAAAATGCCCACGGCTTATGGAGAATTTAAAATAATCGGATATGAGAACACTACAAATGGTGAACACCATGTAGCACTTGTAAAGGGGAATGTAGCAGACTCAACAGACCCCATTCTGGTCAGAGTACATTCCGAATGTCTCACAGGGGATGCTTTTCATTCCAAACGGTGCGACTGCGGAGAACAGCTTGAAGCGGCATTGAGCAGAATCAACCGTGAAGGAAAAGGAGTTTTGCTTTATATGCGTCAGGAGGGACGGGGCATCGGTCTTATAAATAAAATACGTGCATACGAGCTTCAGGACCAAGGGATGGATACTGTTGAAGCAAATATAAAACTGGGCTTTCCGGCAGATTTGAGAGATTACGGCATAGGTGCTCAAATCTTGTACGATTTAGGAATAAAGAAAATAAAGCTGCTGACTAACAACCCCAAAAAACTGGTTGGGCTAAATGGTTATGGTCTGGAGGTAGTTGGACGGGAGCCTATACAAATAAAAGAAAATGAAAAAAATGAATTTTATCTTAGAACTAAAAAAGAAAAAATGGGCCATTTATTTGAAGGCTTGAACAATAATGCAAGTCAGGAAAATACAACAGTGCATCAGGAGGAAAATAGAAATGTCCATTAAAACAAATGAAGGTAATCTTATTGCAAGGGGTTTAAAGTTTGGGATTGTTGTAGGGCGATTTAATGAGTTTATTAGCAGCAAGCTTTTGTCCGGGGCTATAGACGGATTGGTAAGGCATGGGGCTGACGAATCGGATATCACTGTATCCTGGGTTCCCGGCGCCTTTGAAATACCAATAGCGGCTCAAAAAATGGCTAATTCAGGCAAGTATTCAGCAGTAATTTGTGCAGGAGCAGTTATCAGGGGCTCTACACCGCACTTTGACTATGTGGCGGGTGAGGTGTCAAAAGGTATAGCCAAAATATCACTTGACACAGGGGTTCCGGTTATTTTCGGAGTACTTACTACCGATACCATTGAGCAGGCCATTGAACGTGCAGGCACCAAAGCAGGGAACAAAGGATATGATGCAGCCGTAACGGCAATAGAAATGGCAAACCTGCTTAAACAGCTTTAGAAACTCCAGAAAAAATTCTAAAAAATTTAATTATCTATAGATATTGAAAAAAGAACAATAGAGGTATATAATTACTTTGTTAATTAAATATTCGTTAGGTGAGGTTCCTATACAGATATATGCTGCTGCCCGGAAACATCGAGAGATGCCAATGGGTCAACAGGTACTACCGAAATAAGGTTTTACTTAATGTAGCTGGAGAGAAGTGGTCCAAAGCTGTATAGTGCTAAAACTCAACGAGTGAAGGTTATTTTTATGACATAAATCCGTCACTCGTTTTGCGATGGGTTTTTTTATTGCTTTTAATTTCTTTTTTAATTTCTTTAGGAGGTGAACGGTATGGATTGCGACCCTGATAGTAAATATCACATACGTAATTCAATAATTTGTAAGGGCTTGTTTGCTGTGCCGTTTACTTTATCAACAAAGTAATGTATGCAAATAATCCCTTAATGTAAGACTATATAGAGAAGAGGGATATCTATGATTGAAATTTATAAGACAGTAAACAATGAAATAGTGCGTACAGAAACATTTGAGGATGGAGTATGGGTGAATCTCATTAATCCTACTGAAGAAGAAATTGTAAAGGTGCACAATACATTGGGTGTGGAAATGGACTTTCTTAAGGCTGCACTTGATGAAGAGGAAAGGGCGCGTATTGAGAGCGATAACGGCCAAACCCTTATAATTGTTGACGTGCCTATTGTAGAAAAAGAGGCTAAGTTGAATGTATACACAACCATACCTCTTGCAATTATACTTATAAAGCACATGATTATTACAGTGTGTCTGAAAGAAGACACAATACTTAATGATTTTGCAAATAACAGAGTTAAATCTTTTTTAACTCAATTTAAGACAAGGTTTGTGCTGCAGATACTCTACAGGAATGCAACAAGGTACTTACAGTACCTCAAGCATATAGACAAAACAAGCAGCAGAGTGGAGCAGGAAGTTTACAAATCTATGAAAAACAAGGAAGTAATTCAAATGCTTAAACTTGAAAAGAGTCTTGTATACTTTTCAACAGCATTGAAATCAAATGAAGTAGTTCTTGAAAAATTAATGAAGTTTGAATATATAAAGAATTACCCTGAAGACCAAGAACTTCTTGAGGATGTTATCATAGAAAACAAGCAGGCTATTGAGATGGCCAATATATACAGCAGTATTCTGTCGGGAACCATGGATGCTTTTGCTTCCGTTATATCCAACAACCTCAATATAGTAATGAAGTTTTTAACATCAGTAACTATTGTTATGGCAATACCTACAATGATTTCAAGCTTCTTTGGTATGAATGTTGATTTGCCTTTAAGAGGAGGACACTCATTCTGGTTTATAGTAATCATTGCTGTGGTAATGTGCATGGTTACGGGATACACACTTTACAAGAAAAAATTATTTTAAATATAAAAAGGATGCCTCGATTAAGAGACATCCTTTATTATCTTTCACACATGTTACCTGCACCATCATAAAAACTTTCATCATAATTTCTTAATAGCCCCTGACTATCATAAAAGTTTTCATCAGCTTTTCTTAATATACTGAAATAATCGAAATAATCTTCACCCGGATCCCTCAGTATTCCTTCTTTATCAAAGAAACTGTCTCCGGGATTTCTTAAAATTCCCCGGCCATCATAATATTTTTCCTTACGGGAATACAAAACTCATCACTCTTTCTTTTAATAATCAAAAGAATTATACCATATTGCTCGAAAATAGCCAAAGTCAGTTATCCTTGAAACTGACATATTTATGTTCGTGTACAAGGAGGTGTCATGAAAAAATGGCAAGCTTGTATTATAGCTCCAAATTCCTTGCTTATATTAAGTATATGTAAAAAATCTGAGAATGTACATTTTTTTCGGAAATAATCATCACATAAGTTCTAAGCATTTTTTTAAGAATGGAATTGTGCTATAATTCAAATATATTTTTGTAAGAAATTAGGTATTGATGTCTCTTGGAGGTAATAAATGGAAATAAATACTCAAAATCAATTTGATATTGTAATAGTTGGTGCAGGTGCAGTAGGCTGCGCAATAGCAAGAGAGCTTTCCAGATATCAACTTAAAATTGCGGTTTTTGAAAAGGAAAGCGATGTGGCAGCCGGAACCAGCGGAAGAAACAGTGCTGTAGTACATGCAGGCTTTAACAATAAGCCCGGCAGTCTTATGGCAAAGTTTTGTGTGGAAGGAAATGAGGGCTTTGAAAGTCTGTGCAGAGAGCTGGATGTTCCATATAAAAAAACAGGAAAGCTAATAGTTGCTTTTGATGAAAGCGATTTTGCGGGGATAGACAAGTTAATAGAAAACGGTAAAAAAAATGGTGTGAAAGGTCTTGAATTTGTAGGTGAAGACGTTGTTAAGAAGCTGGAACCTCACGTGGGAGGGGTTGGAGCGATGCTATCTCCAAATACGGCAATAACAAACCCATTTCTGTATACGGTAGCTCTTGCCGAAAATGCAGCGCAAAACGGAGCTAAGTTCTTTCTGGAAACCGAGGTAAAGGGAATTTCAAAAAGAAATAATCTCTTTCGTATAAAGGCAGGAGAAACGTATTACTATAGCAGATACGTCATTAACAGTGCAGGACTCTATTCAGACAGGATAGCTTCAATGGCAGGAGAAACAGGCTACAAGATTTATCCCTGCCGTGGAGAGTACTTCATATTGGACAAACGTACAAGCCAGTATTTGAATATGCCTGTTTACCCTGTTCCAAGGCCCGGAATCGGAGGACTTGGGGTTCACCTGACACCTACAATGGAAGGAAACATACTTATCGGCCCGAGTGCAGAGTATATTAAAACAAAAAATGACTACAGTGCTACAAAGACCGTAATGGACAAGCTTTTTAAAGAGGCAAAGGAACTTCTTCCGCCTCTGAGCATGAAACATATTATAAGAAGCTATACCGGTATCAGGTCAAAAATTGTAGGGCCTAAAACAGGAGGTTTCGGGGATTTCGTTATAGAGGAATCAAAGGTGGTACCAAACCTTATAAACCTTATAGGAATTGAATCACCGGGACTTACATCATCAGCGCCAATCAGCCGTATGGTTAGGGATATTATTGCAAACAAAGAAGATCTGATATCTAAAAAGGACTTTACGGCTGAAAGAAAAGGCATTGTTCAGTTCAGAGAATTACCTGAGGAGCAAAAGGAGACGTTAATAAAAGAATGTCCCGAGTATGGAGAGATAGTTTGCAGATGCGAGGGAATCACAAAAAAAGAAATATTGGACGCAGTAAATAATCCACTTGGGGTTACAACTCTTGCAGGAATTAAATACAGAGCCAGAGCAATGATGGGAAGATGTCAGGGTGGTTACTGCCTGACCAGAATTGTAGATATATTGAAAAATGAAAAAGGGTTAAATCCTGAAGAAATAACTTTGCGGGGTAAAAATTCAAAACTGTTTACCGGACAGGTAAAGTAAAAAAGTATAGGTGAGGCGTATGATAATAAATAAAGATTTAGTTATAGTTGGTGCAGGCCCGGCAGGACTGGCTGCGGCTATAGAGGCTAAAGAGAATGGGATAGAAGATATTCTTGTGGTTGAAAGAGAGCCTGTTGCCGGAGGTATATTAAACCAATGTATTCATGATGGATTTGGAATTGTAAAGTTCAATGAAGCCCTGACCGGCCCTGAGTATGCCAGAAAATATATAGACGAGGCTGAAAGACTTCAAATAGAAATAGCCACAAACACCATGGTTCAGGATATCAGCAGCAACAGAGAAGTTACAACCATAAGCCCTGAGGGAATAAGAACCTACAAGGCAGGGGCTATAATACTTGCAATGGGGTGCAGGGAGAGGACAAGGGGTGCAATATGCATACCGGGAACCCGTCCGGCAGGTGTTTTTACAGCAGGGGTAGCTCAAAATCTGGTTAATATCAGAAATATAATGGTAGGAAAAAAAATAGTGATACTTGGCTCAGGGGATATAGGACTTATAATGGCAAGAAGGTTAACCCTAGAAGGTGCTGAGGTTTTGGCCGTTGTAGAAAAACTTCCTTATTCCAGCGGTCTGCAAAGAAATATAACCCAGTGCCTTGAAGATTTTGGCATACCGCTTTTGTTAAGTCATACTGTAACAAATATAGAGGGCCATGAGCGGGTTAAAAGCGTAACTGTAGCAAAAGTAAATGAAAAGGAAGACCCTGTACGTGGGACATCTATAAAATTTGACTGTGATACATTAATTTTATCAGTTGGATTGATACCCGAAAATGAGGTTGCACTAAATGCAGGAATTATTCTGGATAATGTTACAGGAGGTGCGTCCGTGGACGAAAACCTTCAAACCAGTATACCCGGAATATTTGCATGCGGCAATGTTTTACAGGTACATGATTTGGTTGACTATGTTTCTGCTGAAGGCGAACTTGCGGCTAAAAGTGCAGTTTCCTATATAAAGAGCATTAAGACCGGAGAGGCAGAGATTACGGTTAAAGCCGGCAAGGGTATCAGATATGTTCTCCCACAGACAATTTCGGCAGATAAGGATATTACTTTCTCAATGAGGGTTACTATTCCTTCAAAAAGAAAAACAATAGTTTTTAAAGACGGGGAAAAACAATTAAAGAAAAAATTCTTTATGGCTTTGAATCCTGCCGAAATGGTAAGAATTGAGCTAAAATCCCATGAACTCAAGGATATAAGAGGTCTGGAGGTATACATAGATGAATAAAAGCCGTGAAATAGTTTGCATAGTTTGTCCAAATGGTTGCAGAATGAATGTTTCCTATGATGAAAATAACAAAGTAACACAAGTAGAAAATGCTTCATGCAAAAAAGGTGAGGAATACGCTGTAAACGAAATCCAATGCCCAAAAAGAAGCATTACATCAACTGTAGGTGTAATTAACGGTGCGTTGCCTTTGGTAAGTGTCAGAACTGACAAACCTGTTCCTAAAGAAAAGATAGCCGCGGCTTTGGAGGAAATAAGAAAAATCCGACTTGAAGCCCCGGTAAAATTTCATCAGATAATTATGAATGACCTTTTGGAAACGGGAGCACAGCTCATATCCACCAAGGAGGTTGCTAGATTAGAAAAAATGTAAACTGGAGGTTTTATGGAACAGGAAAAAGTCAATTGCCTGAAATGCAAGCATTACTTTATAACTTATGAAGCCAGAATGCCTTACGGATGTAGGCTTTTTGGCTTTAAAGGCAGACAGATGCCTTCTGTTTCCGTTCGCCAGTCATCGGGGAAGAATTGTCAGGGTTATGATGTAAAGGACAAACAAAATAAACCTTGAATATAATTAAGGGAAAAAAGAAAATACAAAGCGCCCAAGATGTGGTAAAATATTTATAGAAAAGCGGGAATGTGAAAATTGTAAAGGATGTTCATTGTGGAAAACCTGCGAAATAGTTGAAGGAGGACTATCTTTTGAATACTGGCGATAGCAGCTTTTTAAAAGAAAAATTAAAGGAATGCGGATATAAATTTACAGGGCAAAGAGCGGCAATCCTTGATACATTGGTTCAGTGTTCCGGACAACATGTAAGTACTGAGGAGCTGTTCAATATGGTTAAAGCCAAGCATCCTGAAATTGGACTTGCAACAGTGTACAGAACTATGGTTTTGCTGGATAAGCTTAATCTTGTTCATAAACTTGATTTTGATGACGGTTTTAGCAGATATGAGTTGGTCAAACCCAATGAGGATCACAGACATCATCATCTTATTTGCAGTTCCTGCGGTGGTGTTTCGGAAGTTGAGGAGGACTTACTGGATAATCTGGAGGAAGAAATTCTCAGAAAGAACGGTTTTCTGGTAAAAGACCACAGAGTACAGTTCTATGGATTATGTAAAAAGTGCAGGGAATAAATTATATAACTATATTTATAGAAGGCATAGTGGAAAAATAAACAAAATTATTTACCTACTGTGCCTTTAAATTTATTTAAATTAATATAGTTTATATTATAGGTCAGAGTATAATTAAGCTTGAATTTACAATAAATGGAGGGAAAATAATGAAAAAAGTTACAAGATTAATCAGCTTAATGCTGATAATTCTCATTCTGGGCGGAACAGCAGCTTATGCCGCTTCAGAAAACAAACAGTCAGTGTCAGGGGATATATATGTCCCTGTCAAGCTTGCTTGTGAAGCAATGGGAGGACAAGTTTCCTGGGACGGTAAAAAACAAATTACTACAGTTAAGCTGGGAAGTAATGAATTAAAACTTTTTGTCAACCGTTGTGATATTATATTAAACGGAAAGGCGAAGGTTTTAAAAGAAAAAGTTAAGGTTGAAGAGGGAAGAACAATTTTACCATTAAGTGTTTTAAATTCCCAGCTTGGACTAAAGCTTACATGCGATGACTATATTAAACTTATTTCCATGAAGTTCATAGGTATGGTTAAAGCCGGAAAAACCGCAGATGCTTCATTTTTACTCAGCAAAAGTTTTTCAAAATATGCGACTACGGAATTTATAAATTCTGCATTGGCTCCTGCGTTTTCAGTTATTGAGCCTGATGTTAAAACAATGACTTTAGCTAAAAATACCGTACACCAGAATGTTTTTATACCATTTACAATTCAGACGGCCAAATACAATTTTATTATGAGATTTGACTATAACGGAAAAATAGATGAATTTAATCAGGCAGCTGATTCATCACAATTTACATACTCAAAACCTTCATATGATAATTCTGCAAATATACTGAAAAAGAGGTTGCAATCGGAGAAGGAGAATGGAAGCTTCCCGGTACTCTGACAATGCCAAAGGGGAAAGGCCCGTTTCCGGCAATTATATTGGTACACGGTTCAGGCCCTAATGACAGGGATGAAACCTTGGGCCCCTTAAAGCCTTTCCGAGATTTGGCAGTGGGTCTTGCAAGTCAGGGAGTAGCAGTTTTGAGATACGAGAAAAGAACTTTGGAATATGGAGTTAGAATACAGTCATTACCGAAACTGACCATGACTGAAGAATTTGAAGAGGACGCTTTTGCTGCAGCAAATTATCTCAAAACAATAGATGGTATAGATGCTTCAAATATTACCGTATTGGGTCATAGTGAGGGCGGATATGATTTGCCCAGGATACTTGGCACAGATAAAACAGGTACATTCAAGGCCGGAATAATAATGAGCGGATGTTCCAGACCTTTATATGAGCTTCTGCCGGAGCAATATAAATATCTTGCAGGACTTGGTATGGCAACTGAGGAGCAGGCCGAGGCTGCAAAGGCACAGGCTGCTCTCATACAGGACAAGAGCTTTAATCCGGAAAATCCCCCTAAGGGCTATAGCCTCGGAACTCCATATTACTTCTATGATATGAAAAACTATGATGTTATTGGAATGGCCGGACAAATTGAAAAACCGGTACTTGTACTGCAAGGTGAAAGAGATTATCAAGTCAGTACGAAAACGGACTATGAAGGATGGAAAAAAGCTTTTGAAGGTAAATCAAATGCAGAATTCAAGCTTTATCCCAAACTGAATCATATGTATATGGAGGGAGAAGGACAATCCACTCCTGCTGAATATTATGTTAAAGGAAATGTTCCACAATACATTATAAATGACATTGCAGCCTTTATAAAGAAATAATACTAGCTTAAGAATTCAAAAAATGGGAACACTTCGTTATATACAACTAACGGAGTGTTTCTTTATGTATTTAATCAACAGAATTTTTAACCCCGAAATATATCAGGGAAGATATAGACGTAGAGGCTATTTTGAGGGCTGGTATTTTAAAATAATTGATAAAAATGCTAAAAATATTTATGCGGTTATTCCCGGTGTGTCAAAAACCAAAAGCGACAAGCATGCTTTTATACAGATAATTGATGGGGTTTCAGGGAAAACACTTTACAAAAGGTTTTCAATCAGTGACTTTTCATATTCTGTAAAAGACTTTCATATTTCCATAAAAGACAATCACTTCGACAGAAATGGTTTCTCTATTAATATAAAGGATGAGGGCTTCAATTTAAGAGGTAAAATAGGTTATACAGAGGTGGTTCCGTTTCCCAAAACTATATTTAATCCGGGTATTATGGGGCCTTTTTCTTTTATACCCTTTATGGAATGTTATCACGGAATTGTAAACATACATTGCGAGATTGAAGGATTTTTATGTATCAATGGCAAGGATACGGATTTTACCGGAGGTTACGGGTATCTTGAAAAGGACTGGGGAACTTCTTTTCCAAAGTCTTGGATTTGGCTTCAATGCAATCATTTTAAATCGGAAAATACTTGTCTTATGTTTTCTATTGCATCCATACCATGGTTGACCTCAAGTTTTGACGGTTTGATTTCATTTTTAAAGTTTGGAGATGATTTTTTTAGGTTTGCCACTTATACCGGAGCTAAAATTAAGAAGCTATCTTATGTAAATAACATTCTTGAAATTGTTGTGGAAGATTCAAAGAATATACTTTCAATAAAAGCTTCAGTAGCAAGGGGAGGAGTTTTAAAGGCTCCGAAAAACGGTATGATGGATATAGATATAACCGAAAGTATAACATCTCAGGTAGACGTTATTTTGCAAGATAAAAAGGGTAATATTATTTTTTCAGATAAGGGTAATAATACGGGATTGGAACTGGCAGGGGACTTCTTACAATTTGAAACGGAAAATTAAATCTTTACCCATTTATTATATTATGATAAAATTTAATAGTAACAGTTGCGGGGGAACCATTTTGGTTGAGAAGGTAAAACCTGACCCTTGGAACCTGTCGGTTAACACCGGTGTAGGGAAGCAAAATATTATCAGAAATTTTAGAAGAGATTTTGATAAATGCCGCTTACCTTACAAAGGTGAGCGTTTTTTTATTGGAAAAGTTTATAGCAGTGACTTGTGGGGGGACCAATTTTTGGTTGAGAAGGTAAAACCTGACCCTTGGAACCTGTCGGTTAATACCGGTGTAGGGAAGCAAATACGATTAATTATTGTATAGGTTAAAGGTGCTTTCCTGTTTGAGGGCATCTTTTTGTATGTTTTTACCATTCCAAAGGTCAAGTGGTACAAATACCCCTTTCAGATTAAGGAGGTGTAGCAATTAATGAAAAAAGTACTAACAGTTGCAGGTTCTGATTGCAGCGGAGGAGCAGGAGTTCAGGCAGACTTAAAGACCTTTGCTGCTCATGGTGTTTATGGAATGAGTGTTATTGTGTCGGTGGTAGCAGAGAATACGTGCCGGGTTATTGATATTCAGGACATAACACCTGATATGATTAAAAAACAGATGGATGCAGTTTTTGAAGACATAACACCCGATGCTGTAAAAGTAGGTATGCTGTCAGGCAGAGAGTGTATGGAAGCTGTTGCTGAAAAATTGGATAATTATAAGCCTGAAAACGTAGTTATCGACCCTGTAATGATTGCAAAAGGCGGGCATGCCCTGATGAAAGAAGATGCTTTGGAGTTTTTTATAAAAAGATTGATACCACTGGCGGGTATGCTTACTCCTAACATACCTGAGGCGGAGGCAATAACAGGAATGGAGATAACTACCTCAGAGGATATGAAAAAGGCAGCTGTCAGCATATACCGCATGGGTGCAGGAAGTGTCCTTATAAAAGGCGGACATTTGAAGGGAGATGCGGAGGATATACTTTATGACGGAAAAGAATTTTACATATATTCAACTAAAAGAATTCAGACAAAAAATACCCATGGAACAGGGTGTACATTTTCCTCTGCCATAGCCTCAAACCTTGCCTTGGGACTGCCTTTTCCAACAGCAGTCGAAAAAGCAAAAGAATACGTCACAATGGCAATTGAACATTCCCTGGAAATCGGAAAGGGGCATGGTCCCACACATCATTTATATGGAGTTTATAAAAACGGATTAAATAATTGGAGGTCACTATGAATTACAAAACACAGATGGAAGCAGCAAAAAAAGGTATTATTACAAAAGAAATGAGGATTGTTGCACAGAAAGAGTCAATGGACGAAAACAAGCTTAGGGAACTTGTGGGAGAGGGTAAAATAGCTATTCCGGCTAATATAAACCACAAATCCCTCAGTCCGGAGGGAATAGGCCAGGGACTCAGGACAAAAATCAATGTAAATCTTGGTATATCAGGAGATTGTCCTGACTACACAAAAGAAATGGAAAAGGTTGATATGTCAATCAAATTTGGCGTTGAAGCCATAATGGACCTAAGTAATTACGGAAAGACAAATACCTTCCGCAAAGAGCTTATTAAGCGCTCTCCTGCAATGATAGGAACAGTTCCCATGTATGATGCCATAGGCTACCTTGAAAAGGACTTGATGGATATTAAGGCTTCGGACTTTTTTAAAGTAGTTGAGGCTCACGCTATGGAAGGCGTGGATTTTATGACAATTCATGCAGGAATAAATAAACGTGCCGTTGAGTGCTTCAAACGTTCAAAAAGACTTACAAATATTGTTTCAAGAGGAGGCTCACTTCTTTTTGCATGGATGGAGATGACCGGAAATGAAAATCCTTTTTATGAATATTATGATGAGTTTCTTGAAATTCTCAAAGCATATGATGTCACAATAAGTTTAGGAGATGCATTGAGGCCCGGCAGTATCAATGACAGCTCAGATGCCGGACAGTTAAGTGAACTTATAGAATTGGGCAACCTGACCAAGCGTGCATGGGAAAAAGATGTTCAGGTAATGGTTGAGGGGCCGGGACATATGGCGATAAATGAAATAGCTGCAAATATGACTATTCAAAAGAGACTCTGTCATGGAGCACCTTTCTATGTACTGGGGCCTTTGGTAACTGACATAGCACCGGGTTATGACCATATTACTTCGGCAATTGGCGGAGCAATTGCGGCTGCTAACGGTGCAGATTTCTTGTGTTATGTAACTCCAGCAGAGCATTTAAGATTGCCTGACCTTTCCGATGTAAAAGAAGGAATAGTTGCTTCAAAAATAGCTGCTCATGCTGCTGATATTGCTAAGGGGATACCCAATGCACGTGAAATTGATAACAAAATGAGCGATGCCAGACGCCGAATTGACTGGGAAGATATGTTCTCATATGCTATTGACGAAGATAAGGCAAGAGCATATTTTGAAAGCACACCTCCTACTGACAAGCATACCTGCTCTATGTGCGGAAAAATGTGTGCTATGAGAACTACAAATAAGATTTTAGCCGGTGAAAAGGTTGAGTTCGTAACCGAGAAATAGTAAAGGAGACTAACTATGAGTGGGTATACAAAACAAATAACAAGCTTAATTACAGAAGTCAGAAATAAAAAGCCACTTATTCACAATATTACAAATTATGTAACTGTAAATGATTGTGCAAATATAATTCTGGCAATAGGGGCTTCTCCCATTATGGCAGATGATATTAATGAGGCTGGGGATATTACGTCAATTTCTTCCGCACTAGTAATAAATATAGGGACATTAAACAAAAGAACTGTGGAATCGATGATTTTATCAGGTAAAAAAGCAAATGAGAAGGGTATTCCCGTAATATTTGATCCAGTTGGTGCAGGGGCCTCAAAGTTGAGAAATGAAGTCACAAAAACTATTCTGGACGAAGTGAAAATAAATGTTTTGCGAGGAAATTTATCTGAGATAGCTTACATTGCAGGACTTAATGCCACAACAAAAGGTGTTGATGCATCAGAAGCTGATATTGAATCCAATGACTCCACAGCCGTTGCAAAAAAGGCGGCTGTAAAGCTTGGTTGTATTGTAGCCTTAACCGGAGCCGTTGATGTAATTTCTGACGGAAAAAACCTTGTGACCATCTCAAATGGACATAAAATGTTGTCAGATGTTACGGGGACCGGCTGTATGACTACTGCCCTGGTTGGCTCCTTCTGCGGTGCAGAAAGAGATTATTTCAAGGCTGCTGTGGCAGGAGTGGCAGTAATGGGGATAGCAGGAGAGCTCGCCTATGAAGCCGCAGGACATAAAGGTACGGGAAGCTATCATATTGCAATAATTGATTCCATTAGTAAGATGGATGAAAATATTTTTGGAGAGAAGGCAAGAATAAATGAAAACTAAAGTTGATTATACCCTTTACCTTGTAACCGACCGTGAGCTGATGAGTACCAAGACACTGGAAGAAGCAGTAGAGCAGGCAATAATGGGCGGTTGTACTTTGGTTCAGTTACGTGAAAAGACAGCTTCTTCACGGGAGTTTTACCAAACGGCCCTTAATATTAAAGCAATAACGGACAAATATAAAGTACCTCTTATTATAAATGACAGAGTTGATATTGCTTTGGCTATAGATGCTGACGGAGTTCATGTAGGGCAGAGCGATTTGCCCGCTACTATTGTCCGGAAAATCATAGGTAAAGACAAAATACTTGGCGTATCGGCAGGGTGTGCCGAGAAGGCTATAGAGGCTCAAAGAGAAGGAGCTGACTATATCGGAGTGGGTGCCTTGTTCTCAACAAGCACTAAAACTGATGCTAAATCGGTGTCAAAAGAGACTCTCATTAAAATTGTAAAGGAAGTTTCTATTCCTGTAGTAGGGATAGGCGGAATAAATGAACAGAATGTAGCTCAACTTAAAAATACCGGAATAGATGGGATTGCCGTTGTATCTGCTATAATTGCACAAAAGGATATAAAACTATCTGCTGAAAAAATGCTTGAAATATTTGTGGAAAAAGCGTAAAAGAATACCTCAAACCTTCGATTAAAAGAATGGCTTTGGGGTATTTTTTTGTGCTTTTTTGATTAATACTTACTTTGGAAATGAATATTTTTGTACAAAGTTTATAGTAAACATAATAATTTTATGACTATCTTTGTCTATAATTACTAAAAAAATTCTAAAAAAATTAAAGGATTATAAAAAAAATCACATTTATTTAGATTCCTCGAAAGATTAATATAACAGTATAAAACTTGACCGACATACTTATTGTTCCCGGAGCTTACTTCTAATATACGTCGGGAGGGTAAAATATTTTCAGGAGGAATAAAGACATGAAAAAGGTAATCGCTTTGATTTTAGTAGTTGTTCTTTCAGTAGGTATGCTTGCAGCATGTGGAGCTTCACCTTCAACTGATACTTCCGCATCTTCATCATCAGCAGCATCAACAGATTCTGCAAAAGCTACAGATACAGCTACCGGCGGACAATTAATCGGTGTAGCAATGCCTACTCAGTCATTGCAGCGTTGGAACCAGGATGGTGCCAACATGAAGAAGGAACTTGAAGCAAAAGGCTACAAGGTTGATCTTCAGTATGCTAACAATGATGTAAACACTCAGATTCAACAGATCGAAAACATGATTGTTAAGGGCAGCAAAGTTGTTGTTATTGCTTCTATTGACGGTTCAGCACTTTCTGACGTTTTGAAAAAAGCAGCAGATAGTGGAGTAAAAGTAATAGCCTATGACAGACTTATAATGAAGACTCCAAACGTAGACTATTATGCAACATTTGATAATTTCAAGGTTGGTGTAATCCAAGGTCAATATATTGAAACAAAATTGGGCCTTAAAGATGGAAAAGGACCATTCAATATTGAACTTTTCGGCGGATCACCTGATGATAATAATGCAAATTACTTCTTCGACGGTGCATATAGTATTCTGAAACCATATATAGATAGCGGTAAGCTTGTTGTAACAAGCGGTCAGAAGGATTTTGCAAAAATCGCAATCCAAGGATGGGATTCTGCAAAAGCACAGGCAAGAATGGATAATCTGATTACTGCTAACTATGCAGGTGGTAAGAAACTTGATGCAGTTCTGTCACCAAATGACAGCCTTGCAATCGGTATTGTTGCATCTCTTAAAAATGCAGGTTACGGTAGCAGTGACAAGCCATATCCAATTATTACCGGACAGGACTGTGACAAGCCAAACGTTATGGCAATGATTAACGGACAGCAGTCAATGTCAATATTCAAGGATACAAGAACTCTTGCAACAAAGGTTGTTGAAATGGTAGATAGTGTATTACAAGGAAAAGAAGCTTCTGTAAACAATAAAACGGATTACAACAACGGAAGCAAAATTGTTCCTTCCTTCCTCTGTGATCCTGTATACGCTGATAAAGAAAACTACAAGAAAATTCTTGTAGACAGCGGTTACTACAAGGAAGCTGACCTGAAGTAATAATTAATAAAAATATGCAGATAATTTAATTAAGCAAACTAATTACATTATGCAAACCGGACATGAATGTGTTCGGTTTGCATATGTCAAGGCTTGATAAGCTTTCATATATGCAAGCCGAATACAAAGTAAGGGAGATGAGGAAATGGCAGAGTTTATACTTGAAATGAGAAATATTACAAAGCTTTTTCCCGGAGTAAGAGCCCTTGACAACGTTAATTTTAAAGTGCGAAAAGGGGAAGTCCACGCACTTGTTGGAGAGAATGGAGCGGGAAAATCCACATTGATGAATGTACTTAGTGGAATTTATCCTCATGGCACTTACGCAGGAGATATAATTTTTGACGGACAGGAATGTATTTTTAGTAATATAAAAGATAGTGAAAAGATGGGAATTGTTATTATCCATCAGGAGTTGGCTTTGGAACCTTACCTTTCAATAGGTGAAAATATATTCTTACGTAATGAAAGGGCAAAATACGGTTTTATTAACTGGAACAAGACACATATTCAGGCAACCGAACTTCTGAAAAAAGTTCGTCTAAAAGAAGATCCGCATACACTTATATCTGAAATTGGTGTAGGTAAACAACAGTTGGTTGAAATTGCAAAAGCCCTTGCTAAGGATGTTAAACTGCTTATATTGGATGAGCCCACTGCCGCATTGAACGAAGATGACTCGGAAAATCTTCTAAAACTTATACTTGAGTTAAAAGCAGAAGGAATCAGTTCCATTATAATTTCACATAAGCTAAATGAGGTTTTGGAGGTAGCTGATACTATCACTGTTCTCCGTGATGGTGCTACTATCGAGACTATCCAAAAGGATGAGGATTTAACTGAAGACAGAATAATAAAAGGAATGGTTGGACGTCAGCTGGTTGACAGGTTCCCTAAAAGAGCACCTAAAATCGGCAAAATAAATTTCGAAATTAAGAACTGGAATGTTTATGATCCGGCTATTGAAGGCAAAAAGGTTATAAAGAACGTAAACCTAAATGTAAAAAAAGGTGAAATAGTGGGTATTGCCGGATTAATGGGATCAGGAAGAACCGAACTGGCAATGAGTGTATTTGGAAAATCTTACGGTAAAAATATCAGCGGAGAGATTGTTAAGGACGGAAAAAAGATAGAGCTTCACAATATAAAACAAGCAATTGATAATGGACTGGCTTATGTAACGGAAGACAGAAAGTCAGCAGGTCTTATCCTTATTCAGGATATTAAAAATAATATTTCTCTCTCAGGTATTCAAAAACTCAAGAAAAATATGCTTGTGGATGAAAATCAGGAAATCCGTGTTGCTGAGGAATTTCGTAAAAAAATGAACATTAAGTCTCCCAGCATATTACAGAAGACAGGCAATTTATCCGGAGGGAATCAACAAAAAGTTGTATTAAGCAAATGGATATATACTGAGCCGGATGTGCTGATTCTGGACGAACCTACAAGAGGTATCGACGTTGGAGCCAAATACGAAATATACACCATAATAAATAAACTGGTAGACGAAGGAAAGTCAGTCATAATCATATCATCAGAGCTTCCTGAAATACTTGGCATGAGCGATAGAGTATATGTCATGAATGAAGGAAGGATTGTAGGAGAACTTGACAAGAGTCAAGCATCACAGGAAAGCATTATGAAATGCATTATGCAGAGTAACAGGGAGGTAGTGTAATGGAAACAATTAAAAATATTTTCAAAAAGAATATAAGGCAGTATGCCATGCTGGTTGCCTTGGTTGTAATAATGGCATTTTTTCAGATAGCAACAAAAGGTGTTCTTCTGTTACCCATGAACGTATCAAACTTGATACTTCAAAATAGCTATGTTCTTATTCTTGCAGTTGGTATGACCCTATGTATTTTAACCGGCGGTAACATAGACCTTTCTGTAGGTTCCGTCTGTGCTTTCATTGGCGGTATCATGGGTATTTTTGTAATAAATATGAAAATGAATGTTGGACTTGCCGTTTTATTGTGCCTTTTAATTGGTTTTATTATCGGAGTTTGGCAGGGTTTCTGGATTGCCTATATAAGAATTCCGGCATTTATAGTTACCTTGGCTGGAATGCTTATTTTCAGGGGACTTACAATAACTATGCTTAAAGGATTGACTCTTTCACCTTTCCCGGAAAGCTTTACTAATATCAGTGCCGGGTATATTCCTGATTTATTTAACGGATTTGGTACAAAACTCAACATATTGACTCTATTTGTAGGGGTAATTGTTTCAATAATATATATTTATCTGGAAGTTAAGAAAAGAGCAGAAAGAAAAAGATATGATTTCGAAGTTACACCGGGTTATTTGTTTATAATCCAATTAGTTCTTGTGGTAGCTGCAATAGGTGTTTTCACTTACTGGTTGGCTGTTTATAAGGGAATTCCAATAATTCTTGCATTAATCGGTATCCTCATACTGGCTTATTCAATATTTACAATGAAGACTGTACCGGGACGTTACCTTTATGCAATGGGCGGAAATGAAAAGGCTGCAAAATTGTCAGGTATAAATACCAACAGGGTTCTTTTCTTCTCATATGTAAATATGGCAGTGTTGGCTGCGCTTGCTGGTATAACCTTCACTGCACGTTTAAATGCGGCTTCTCCTCAAGCCGGAATCAACTTTGAACTTGATGCTATTGCAGCCTGCTTTATAGGTGGAGCATCTGCTTACGGCGGAATAGGAACTGTTGTTGGAGGTGTTATTGGTGCTCTGGTTATGGGTGTTCTGAATAACGGTATGTCAATACTTGGAGTAGGCAGTGACATGCAGATGACAATCAAAGGTCTTGTATTATTGGTAGCAGTTGCATTTGATGTACTTTCTAAATCAAAATCAAAATAAAAAGAGGTAGTTTTACAAATATTAAAATAGGATTTCGTACCGTCTGCGTTGTAAGCTGACGGTAGCAGAAATCCTATTATTTATATTTAGCCTTGATGGTATAATTCAATTGAAGGAAAATTTTGACATATACAAGGAGTTTTGATTGAAACAATGGCTAAAGACAGATTTTTTAATAAAACCAGACTCGTTTATTTGATATTGGCTTTACTTATTGCTTTACCCGGATGTGGAGGTTCAACAACTGAAAAAAATAAAGGAACTGAGCCAAATACGTCTTATGAAGAAAACTCGAATAACACTCAAAAGAAGGATATTATAATAGCTATGGTTCCCAAATCTTTGGATAATCCTGTATTTCTTGATGCACTTGAACAGGGTGAGCGTGTTGGCAGGGAATTGGGGATAAAAGTTGAATGGCTTGGACCTATGCAGTCTGATACAAATGTTCAGATTGCAATAGTTGAGAGCCTTATAAGGCGCAGGGTTGACGGAATTGTTATCAGTTGTATTGACCCTGCTAAAATAAAGCCTGTTATTGATAAAGCTGTCAAGGCAGGTATACAGGTTGCAACCTTTGATTCAGATTCTCCTGACAGCAGCAGGCTTTTTTACTGCGGAACCGACAATTATGCAGCAGGTGTAGCATGTGGTAAGGCTCTGATAAAAGAAGCTAAGGAAAAGGGAATGGACAAGCAGGTACTGGATGTTTTATTAATGACTGCAGATAAAGAAAGCAACAACCTGAATAAGAGGCTTAATGGTTTTCTTGAAACTGTTCGCCACGGGGGAATTAAGCTTAATATAACAGATACTCTGTACTGCAATGACGATGTTAATATTGCGGGAGATATGCTGGAAAATCATATTAGGACAGGGAATACTCCTGACGTCTTTTTTAGTACGGGGGGGTGGCCATTTGTTTCACCTCCGGAATCACTTCCGGGTTTTCATGCATGGTGTAAAAACGGAGGAATTTCTATTCTTGTAGATACCTATTATCCGGTACTGGAAGCCGCTGAAAAGGGCTTGGCAGATGCTTTGGTTGGTCAGAATTTTAATAAGATGGGCGAGTTGAGTATAAAAAATTTGTATAAGGCAATCAGAGGTGAAAAGGTTCCTTCAAGTTTTATAGATACAGGTCTTGAGTTGGGAGACAAGAGTAATTTTGCTAAACTCCTTGAGGGGAAACAAAGATGGGAGATAAAATAGTTATGAAGGACAACTTTTTATTTGGTTTGTTTAAAAAGTTCAGTATTTACAGCATCAGATCAAAAATGACCATTTGCTTTCTGGCTTTGGGTCTTGTACCTATACTGGTTTTTGGACTTATTTCTGACCAAATGTATTTGCAAAACCTCCATAAAAATGTAGCAAGCTATTCGGAACAGGTAATTGAAAGAGTTGATAAAAATTTAGAAACCTATATCAGTGATATTGAAAATATAATGAGGTTAAGAAGCAATTATTACTTTCAGCAGTATTCTAAATTAAATGAAGCAGGAGATATTGAAGGAAACAGAAAATATACAGTAAGAATATGGGAAACTTTTGATAGTCTTAAACAAATGAAAACAGATTTAGTTGACATAAGATATATATCCCATTCCGGAAGTGCTATAAGTTGTTACGGCAGATACTGGGGAGATATAACCACTGAACCATTATATAGTGAATTAGTACTACAAAAAAAGGATGTAGTAGCTATACAGTCACCGCATTTGAATATTCTGAATAAAAAAGTTTTTTCCATTGGTCAGGCAGTGAACCGTACTGAAAAAGGGGATATGGGAATTATGGCTATTGACATAGATGTTAATTTCTTGAATAAAATCTGCAGCGATATTAAGCTGGGCGAAACAGGTTTTGTTCTCTTTGAAAAGGATGGTAAAGTAGTATTTACGCCACAGAGCTCTGAAAAGCACGGGTTTTCAAATACAATCACTCAAAACCCTAAGCTTACGGATAGCAAAGATGGAAACTTTATAGAAAGCATAAACAACACAAATTATATAATTACCTATAAGACATCTGAAATTACCGGGTGGAAAATCATAGGAGTTACTCCGGAAGCTGAAATGACCAGAGAAATTAGTACATTAAGAGGGGTGTTTTTCTGGCTTATAACCTTAATTATCATTATAATTCTACTGCTTACCACATATCTTACCTATGTTCTGACAAATCCAATGAGAAAGCTTAGGAGCATCATGAAACAGGCTTCTGAAAATGATTTATCTATTTATGCTGATATAAGGACCAGAGATGAAATAGGGCAGTTGGCAAGCAGTTTTAATAAAATGATGAATCAGATAAGAGAGCTTATGGATAAAGTCAAAGACGACCAGCAGAAAATAAGAGTTATGGAAATGAAGGCAATGCAGGAGCTTATTAAACCGCATTTTGTCTACAACACTCTTGACTCTATTATCGGACTTCTTGAACAGAATAGGAACGACGATGCAATAGATATTGTTGATTCCCTTGGTAAATTCTTCAGAACAAGCCTTAGCCACGGAAGAGAGGTTGTTTTTATAAGGGAGGAAATTGACCATATCAGAAGCTACCTGATGATACAGCAATTTAGATTTTCCTACAAATTTGACTATTTGTTTGAGATAAATGATGAAATTTACAATTTTAAAACTGTTAAGTTAATACTGCAACCACTTGTAGAGAATTCAATATACCATGGCATAAGAAATTTGGATAAAAAAGGACTTATAGTTATAAATGGCTACTTAAAGGATGAACAGGTTATATTTGAAATCTCAGATAACGGTGAAGGGATAGGGGAAGAAAAAACTCAGCAGCTTAACCGAATAATGGCGGGAGAAGAAGAGGTTGAGGATCAAAACATGTATTTTGGTATTAGAAATGTAAATGAACGCATAAAATTGAATTTTGGAAGTGAGTATGGCTTAAAATACCAAAGCAAGGTATCTGTAGGTACAAAAGTAGTGGTAAATATTCCGCAGATAGGTAGGTGAGGGTATGTTCAGGCTTTTAGTTGTTGAAGATGAAGAAATGATACGAAACAAAATAATATATAATACGAACTGGAAAGAACACGGCTTTGTTGAAGTCTTACAAGCGAGTAATGGTATGGAGGCCCTTGATATTGTCAGAAAAAATAATATTGACATAGTCATTACCGATATACAAATGCCCGAAATGAACGGCATTGAGCTTATAAGAGAGATAAAAAGCCTTAATCGGGGTATTAAGTGCATAATTATTACTGCATATGCAGAGTTTGAGTATGCAAAGGAGTCTGTCAAACTCAATGTCAATGATTATATCCTTAAACCCTTTAAGTCCAAGGACCTTTTAGATATTGTAAAAAAACTCTCAGAAGAAATTAATAGGGAGAGGAACGAGCGGGTAGAAGTTGAAAACTTGAGAAGGCAACTGCGAGAAAACAAAAAAGCCTTGCGTGAAAAACTTTTTAATGATTTATTAAGTAACAGCTATATCGGCGATATAGAAAGTGACTTGAATTATCTTGAGCTTTCAAAATTAAGAAACCGGGAATACTTTATTGCAGTAATAAATATTAATAATTTTATGGAGCTTATCATAGAGGAGGATGAGGAGCAGAAATATATAGTAAATCTGTCCTTTTATAACCTTGTAACCAAGTTTCTAACATACTTGGAAAAGGACTCTTCCGACACCAGTGAAGACAAGCTTGTATACTCTGTTATAAATTATAAAATAGATCAGCTTGTAATTGTGGTTTATGAGGATATTGACAAATTTACTTCTGCATTTGAAGATTTAATTAAATTAGGGAGAATGGAACTGGGATTTTGCATTACTATTGGTATAGGGAATAAATACAAAAATCTTACGGATGTACACATTTCCTACAGAGAAGCCTGCTCGGCAGCTTTGCTTGATCGTGTTTACGGAAGGGAGATTGTTTATATTTTTAACGACCTTAATTTTGGCAATAAGGTTTACAGTAAACAACTTCACATCCTCGGAGATACAAAGCTGTATGATGACCTTAAAATAGGTGCATTTCCTGAAATAAAAAATGATATTGTTGATATTATTACGCAGATTAAGAGTTCCAAACTTGAGTTGGATGCAATAAATACTATTATTTATAATGTAGTGCTTTTATCCTGCAAAACAATAAATGAGCTGGGCTATGACATTTTCGAAATAATGGGCGAGGATTTTAACCTTCATTTTGATGTAAAGGAAATAAATAATCTTGTACAGCTTGAAGAATGGCTCCTCAGCTTTTTTTATAAAGTTAACGAATATATTAATCAAAAAAGAAGCAACCGAAATCAAAAGCTGCTTTCCAAGGTAAAGGATTATGTGGATGGGAATTATAGTGAAAATATAACCCTTACAAGTATTTCTAAGGATTTTGGGATTAGTTCAGGGTACCTTAGTGTGCTGTTCAATGATTATATAGGGCAGAATTTTATTGATTATCTTACCAACCTGAGAATTCAAAGTGCAAAAAATCTGCTTAAAAGTACGGACCTCAAAATTTATGAAATTGCAGATAGGGTTGGTTACCGCGATGCATATTATTTTAGCACGGCATTTAAAAAAATTGTGGGTATAAATCCCACAGACTATAGAGAAAAGCTGAATATGCTTTAATAGAAAAAAGCACAGTATCTTTCACATATATATGTCACGTACTGTGCTTTTTCGGCATTTATTATTCTTTTTGGCTAATCTCTTGTCACATTTCTAAGCCATTTAAGACTTCTGTATCTCCATAAAACCAGTGGAACTTTAATGATTTCATCACTCATCAGAATTATGTATACAACAGGTACACTCCATTTGAAAATGAAAGCTGCCAAAGCACCAAATAGGATTGAGCCGCCCCACATGGTCAATACGTCAAGGAACAAACCGAACTTTGTATCTCCACCACCACGGAAAACACCCACTACAAGGGTAGTATTATAAGCTTGTGCCACCACGAAATAGGACATGACGAACATCATAACCGACAAATGCCCTCTGGTTACAGGAGTCAGGTTAAGTATTGACATAAGAAAAGGCCTTGCAATGAGTATAAGAATTCCTCCTCCTATTCCTGCCAGTATACTTAGCTTTATAAAACGGTTTGCGTAATTCTTTGCACCCTCATAATTATTTTCGCCTATTGCTTTACCCACAGTTATAGCTGTGGCATTTGCCAGCCCGAAGGCTATGACTGTGGCAAGCTGTCTGGCAATCTGGGCTACGGAATTTGCAGAGACTACCGAACTCCCCAGATGTCCTATTACAATTGCATTTGTAGCTACACCTGCGCCCCACATAAGCTCATTTAATGTAACAGGGATTGAATAAGTCAAAAAATCCCTGAATAATAGTTTATCGTGTACAAATAAATCGGATGGCTTGAATTTAATCAGCTTATTAACCTTCGAGTGATATATAATAACGATTAGCAATTCAACTCCACGTGAAGCCAAGGTTGCTATTGCAGCACCTACTATGCCCATTTTGGGTAAACCAAAAAGTCCGAAAATAAGTGATGATGCAATAATTAAGTTTACAATAAGGGAAACGAGGTATACAATCGTTGAAATAATTACACGTTCCACGCTTCTCATTATGTTAAGATAAATCATAGTAATTGACATAAAAATATATGATAATGCTATAATTTTAAGGTATTTAACACCTTCGGCAATAACCGGTGCTTCATTGGTAAAAATAGTCATTACCTGTGCCGGAAATAGTAACACAATTGCAGTAAAAAAAAGTGCAACTAAAAGAGAAAATCTCATACAGATTCCCATAATTTTTTCAATGCTCTTGGTGTCGCCTTTACCCCAGTATTGAGCTGTAAGTACTGCCGCACCTGATGTCAGCCCAAAAAATATAAGAGTCATTATGAACTGAATCTGACCTGCCAAAGAAGCGGCAGATAGTACAGCTTCGCTTACTTTTCCAAGCATAAGAACGTCTATTGAGGTTATTCCTACATTTATTAGGTTTTGGAAAGCCATAGGAAGAACCAGTGCGAAAGCCATTTTATAGAAGGATTTAGTGTCCTTGGTTATGATGTTGTTTTCCATTTTGAATACTCCGTATTTTGAATCATTTTTATAACTAGTATACAATATCATAATGTGATACCATAAGTAAAGTTAATAGAACCTTACTTTTAGGAGATGAAGGCTTTGTTTTGTAGTAATAATTCAGGTTTATATATTCATGTGCCCTTTTGCAGTTCAAAATGTAATTACTGTGATTTTAATTCCTATGCAGGAAAGATTAATTTTGCTGATAATTATTTTAAAGCCATGAAAAAAGAAGTTGAGCTTTATAAAGAGTACATGAAAGATTATCTAATCCATACGATATTCATAGGTGGTGGAACACCTTCGGTTGTTAGTGAAAGGTATATTTTTGAAATTTTGGAAAAATGTAAGACATGTTTCAATATTTCTGACAACTGCGAAATAAGTATAGAAAGTAACCCCGGTACTTTAAGCATAGAAAAACTAAAGGCTTATAAAAAAGCAGGTATAAATAGGATAAGCATGGGATTACAGGCGTATCAGAAAAATCTTTTAAAGTATCTTGGAAGGTGTCATAGCCATGAGGATTTTTCTGCAAGCGTAAAAAATGCAAGAGATGCAGGTTTTGAAAATATTAATGCGGATATTATTTTTGGAATTCCCGGACAGACAATTGAGAACTGGAAAGAAACCCTTAGTTACTTAATTTCTCGGGGTATAAATCATATTTCAGCCTACAGCCTTAAAATTGAAGAGGGTACTAAATTCGGCACTATGGAGAAAGAAGGCAGTCTTGTTCAGGTAGAAGATGAGCTTGATAGGGAAATGTATCATTATGCTGTTGATTACTTAAGTGAACAGGGATTAAAGCAGTATGAGATATCCAATTTTGCAAAAGCCGGGTATGAATGTAAGCACAATCTGACATATTGGAAATGTGTGGACTACCTTGGCTTGGGTGCGGGGGCGCATTCCTGTTTAAAGGACGTAAGATTTTCAAACGAGGTTTCTATAGAGGGATATATAGATTATCTGAAACATGGGGACAAACCTGTATATGAAAATATTCCACTTGAATTAACTGATAAAATGTCGGAATATATGTTTTTGGGATTACGGTTAACAAAAGGGGTAACTGGAAGGGAATTCTTCTTGCGTTTCAATCAGGATTTATTTTCAAAGTATAAGGCTTCTCTTGAAAAGCTTGAGAAAAAAGGACTTATCGAAATATCAGGTGATTGTGTTAAATTAACAAGTCTTGGTTTTGACTTGGCTAATCAGGTATTTGTAGAATTTGTATAAATATAAAAGACAAAAATAAAAACTCAGGGTTAAACCTGAGTTTTTGTTTTTTAATTATTTTGCTGCATTTAAAGCCTTAGCTAATCTGGATTTCTTTCTCGCAGCGGTGTTTTTATGCATTAAGTTCTTTGCTGCGGCTTTATCTAAAGCCTTTGTAGCTGCTTTATAAGCGTCAGTCTTATTTTCACCAGTAGCGATAGCTTCCTTGCATTTTTTAACAGTAGTCTTGAGTGCTGACTTTCTGATAGTGTTCTTCAAAGTCTTAGTCTCAATTACCTTAACTCTCTTTATAGCAGATTTAATGTTTGGCACAGTATTCACCTCCTGCGAGCCGGTTTAGCATAATAAGTGAGCAAAAATTACAAAAATATGTTAATCGGTTTTACAAACCGCTTCTTGCCCATAACAGATGATATTTTACCATGAAAGGTTTTAAATTGCAAGTAGAAACTGGATAAATTTGATTAGTACACAATAATATTTTTAAAAATTAATACTAAAAATGTGACATTTTGAAATAATATTAATGAATTTCAAAAGTTTTATCACGAAAGGAAAAATATTTATGATTAATTTGTCCAACAGGTATACAGACCTTGCAATTGAAGCACATGAAATATTTATGAACAGCAGTGAAGCAAAACAGCAGGCTCAGGAAGGAAAAACACCTCCGGGAGTGGTTATTGAAAATGCCGGAGACGAGGATGTAAAGATTACAAGAGTGCGTATTACTTCACGTACAGGGGAAGCTTCCATCGGTAAGCCTATGGGAAACTATATAACTCTTGAAATTCCTGAACTAAAGGATAATAACGAGGATGTAAATAAAAAAACAATTGATGCTTTGGCAAGAGAATTAAGGGATATGCTGAAGCTGAAAGAAGGCTCTACTACTCTTGTTATTGGGTTGGGAAACTGGAACGTCACTCCTGATGCGCTGGGACCCAAGGTCGTTTCAAATCTGATGGTAACAAGGCACTTGCTTCAATATGTACCTGAACATGTTGATGAGGGGGTTAGTCCTGTCTGCGCCATTTCGCCGGGAGTGCTGGGGATAACAGGAATTGAAACAGGAGAAATTGTAAGAGGCGTCGTTGATAGACTTAAACCTGATGCCTTAATTGCAATAGATGCTCTTGCTGCAAGAAATATGGAGAGGGTCAGCACTACCATTCAGATTGCTGATACGGGTATTGCACCCGGAGGGGGAGTCGGAAACAAGAGAATGGAGCTGAGTGAGCAGACTTTGGGAATGCCTGTGGTTGCTATAGGAGTGCCGACGGTAGTTGATGCGGCTACTTTGACAAATGATGCAATGGATTTAGTAATTGACAGCCTTATGAATGAATCACCAAAGGATTCCGGATTTTACAACACTTTAAAGGATATTGACCGTGACCAGAAGTATGAACTTATAAAGGCGGCCTTAAATCCCTTTGTAGGACACCTTATTGTTACTCCTAAGGAAATAGATGATATTATCAGCCGTGTTTCAAAGGTAGTAGCAAACGGGCTAAATATGGCACTGCATCAGGGAATCACACTTGATGATGTAGGCAGATACATTAACTGATATATATGAATATCTTCCCTTTTGCTGCCTCACAGGTTATAATTTTATTTGGACGTTTAACATTGATATTTCCCTTTAGGAGGTAATTTTGAAGCAGACAGGAAGATTTTTTATAATATTTGGTTTACTTATGATATTATGGAATACATTTTTGATTAAGCCCATAAAATTGTTTACTGTTTTTCTCCATGAGCTGGGGCATGCATTTATGGCTATTGCCACCGGCAGCGGGATAACCGAGCTTAAAATATATTTTAATGAAAGCGGACATGTCATGTCACTTCCCAAAAGCTGGTGGTCAGCCTTTCTTATCGCCAACGGGGGTTATTTGGGAAGTGTTCTTTTTGCTATTCTGATACTGGTGCTTAAAAATACCCGTTTCAGAAAATATATTATTGGGGTCATAGCAATTATATTTCTTGGATTTACATTCAGATACTCCGGTATTGCGTCATTTACAATGATTTATTCTGTAATTTTTGCTGTTTTTGCTCTCGTACTTTATATGATTCAGAATGACACTCTTAACCAATGGGTAATTGAGATTATTGGTATTGGAAGTGTTACATATGCAATATATGACACCCTTGTAGATACTGTGATAATGCAGCTTAATTATCAGTTTGGACTTTTCAGAATGGGCAGTATGCCGGTTACTGATGCTGTTTCTTTATCCAGACTTACCCATATTCCGGCTATAGTCTGGGGCTTGATTTGGGTAGGCATATCCATTTTTGCGGTATATTCTGTTTTTCTAAAGAGTAAAGGCAAGCCGTCAAGGAAAAGGTATTAAATGTTAACATAAATATTAATTATACATGACTATGCGGAGGGAAACATGGCAGATAAAATTCAACTAATGAAAGATAAGATTGAGATACTTAACAAAGCGGCGAAAGCATATTATCAGGAAAATACTGAAATTATGCCTAATATAGAATACGACAAGCTTTATGATGAATTATTGGAACTTGAAAAAGAAACAGGTGTTGTTCTTTCCAATAGTCCGTCTATTCATGTAGGCTATGAGCTTCTGAGCAATCTGCCAAAAGAACGTCATGAAAAACCTATGCTTTCATTGGATAAGACCAAGGAGGTCGGTGCGTTAAAGGAATGGATAGGTACACAAAAGGGTATTCTTTCATGGAAACTAGACGGTCTTACTATTGTGTTGACTTATCAGGACGGGCATTTGGTAAAGGCGGTTACAAGAGGCACCGGTGAAGTGGGAGAGGTTATTACAAATAATGCAAGGGTATTCAGGAACTTGCCTGTTACCATAGCATACAAGGACACGTTGATTTTGCGCGGTGAAGCCATTATCCGATATTCTGATTTTATTAAAATAAATAATGAAATATCAGACGTTGATGCAAAATATAAGAATCCCAGAAACCTTTGCAGCGGGTCTGTAAGACAGCTGAATAACAAGGTTACCTCGGAAAGAAATGTATATTTCTTTGCCTTTTCGTTGGTAAAAGCCGATAATGTTGAGCTTGAAAACTCCAGAGCTTCTCAAATGAACTGGTTGAAAAATCAGGGCTTTGACATTGTGGAGTTTAAAGAGGTAACAAGTAATGATATAGAAGAAACCGTTCAATGGTTTTCACAGAATATTGAAGCAAACGATTTGCCGTCAGACGGGTTGGTGCTTACATTTGATAACATTGCCTATGGAGAATCGTTGGGCTCTACGGCTAAATTCCCCAGAGATTCCATTGCTTTTAAGTGGAGGGACGAAATCAAAGAAACTACCCTTCTTGAAATTGAGTGGAGTGCATCAAGAACCGGGTTGATAAATCCTATTGCAATTTTTGAGCCGGTTGAGCTGGAAGGAACCACTGTAAGCAGAGCCAGTATACATAATCTAAGTATTATGGAGGGGCTGGAGTTGGGAATTGGTGATACCATAGGTGTATATAAGGCAAATATGATTATACCCCAGATTTCTGAAAATCTCACCAGAAGCGGTATGGCACCAATACCTGAAGAGTGTCCTGTTTGCAGCGGCAAAACTGAAATAAAGCAGGAGAATGGGGTAAAAACATTATATTGTGTCAATAATGAGTGTCTTGCAAAGCAGATTAAGTCCTTTACCCATTTCGTAAGCAGGGATGCTATGAATATAGAAGGTTTATCAGAAGCCACTTTGGAAAAATTAATTGCGAAAGGCTTAATAAAAGAACTGGCTGACTTATTTCATATAGAAATGTACAAAAATGAAATAATTGAGATGGAGGGCCTGGGGGAAAAATCCTTTAATAAATTGATTGCGTCAATAAATAAGGCCAGAAAAACAACTGCTATAAGGCTTCTATATAGCCTTGGTATTCCCAATGTAGGTTTGTCTAATGCGAAGCTCATATGCAAATATTTTAAATACGATTGGAATAATATTGAGAATGCTGATTTTACCGAACTAATTCAAATAGGCGGAATCGGTGATATTATGGCGGAATCCTTCATCAGCTTTTTTGCCGATGAAAAGAAGAGGATTATAGTTCATGATGTTTTAAAGGAGCTTGAACTTGAGGAGGTTCAGGTATCTCAATCAGAACAGATTTTTGAGAATGTAAACTTTGTCATTACGGGGTCTGTTGAGATGTTTAAAAACAGGGATGAATTAAAGGGGGTTATTGAGGAAAAAGGCGGAAAAGTAACCGGCTCGGTTACTTCAAAAACCAACTATCTTATAAATAACGATAATTTATCTAATTCGTCAAAAAATAAAAAAGCAAAAGAGCTAAACATAAGTATTATAACAGAAGCGCAGTTTGTTGAATGGATAAATAACGGGGTAAAGCCTGAGTAAGCGTTAAAAAAATTCAATAAGGTTAGAGAGAAGGCGGGTACAGATATGTATCTGCTTTTTTTGTGTAAAAAGATTTAATTATTTCTGCAGCATCCTCTTACAAGAACCTGTCCTTTAAATAGCACTTCACATTATAGAAATATATTGTTTAAATTAAAGCAATAGCCTATAATACTACTATATATTACAAAATAAAACAATATAGGATAAATAATGTTAATGAGAAGAAAAGTGCATATATTTACTTTATTATACATTATTTTATGCGGTATAGCTTTAGTTTTTCAAGTAAATCAGGTTTCAGCTTCCAGAGAAATTACATGGAGTACTATAAAAGTAAACAAACCAACTATAACAATACTATATGGTATTACTTGGGGTAATAATGCATTCATAACTGTTGGTTATAAAGGAACTGTAAACGGTACAACTAATCAAGCTATAGCTAACGTAACAGTAAATCCCCCAACAATCTCAGTTGAAATAGACTACCTAGAAAGTATCCTTCGCCAATAAAAGGAGTGTCAACAGCCGTTTTACAGTTATTCATAGTGATTGACACTATATAACTATGATAGTATAATTTAGTAAATTTGGTTTAGCACAGAAAAAAAGGCTTTTAAAAGCATTTGTTAATTTATTGGGTTAGGAGAAATGCAAATGAATGAAAAAAATTGGCATTTAAGAATAGGTGTTACATCCAGGTGTAATTTCAGGTGTGTATATTGCAACCCTGAAGGTCTTTGGGAAGATAAAGAAAATGTTAGCTTTAAAGATCTTGTGGAATTAATAGAAGCTTCACGATGTAACGGCATAACAAGAATACATTGGACAGGGGGAGAACCAACAATACGTCAGGATCTTCCTGAGCTGATGAAAGCAGCAAAAGAAATTGGAATAACGCAGCAGATAATAACTACAAACGGTCAAACATTACATAATGATATTAATAAGTATATAGAAAACGGTTTAACCAGAGTCATCGTAAGTATTGACTCGTTAAAAAAAGATAGATTTAAAGCATTAACAGGTATGAATTGCTTAGATAATGTATTGAAAACCATTGAGGCGAGCGTTTCAAAATTGCCTACACTAACAAAACTCAGTGTAGTTACTATGCGTTCAACGCTTTTGGAATTTGAGGATTTCTTCCAATATGCCAATTGTATAAACCATAAAGGATATTTAGGAAGGTTGGCAATTAAGTTTAATCAATTTTTTCCGTGTAACCCAAGGCAACTATCCGCAGAGGGTGCAAAATACTGGTCTGAAGAGTTTGTTTCATCTGAAGAAATACTTTCAAAGTATCGTGAAATATCAGATATTATACCTATTGATCGTAGCGAAATTGAAGGTGATAATCCCAGCTATGATTATTATTTAGTTAAAAAATACAATATTATTATTGCTTTATTGTCTATGTTTTCAAAAGAATATCCGTGCGGAAGGTGCCATAAATTAAGAGTTCAGCCTTATGGTAATCTTTCTGTTTGTTTACATCAAAATAAAATTTATAATTTTACGAACACGACATTGAAAGAAAAAGTTGATTTAGTAGGTTATTTAATGAAGGAAAGAGAAAATTTGGATTTTATTGATCCTAAAAGAAAACATTTTCGTGGACAACTAGGCGAATTGAGATTTGGGAAAGTTGATGCTCCGAAAGAGTTGGATTATTTTAAATCATTAATTGAGAAATAATCTCTTATACTACTGGCACTAATTTTTTAAGCAAAGGACATAATCAGATGATAAATAAAAATAATCAAAAGTTATCAAAATTAGGCTATGGTACTTCAACTTTCGTGGCAGGAAAACTTAATCCGCAATGCAATTCGGAGCAAGGACTAGCGGCTTTAAACTATGCTGTAGAAAATGGCATACATGTAATACATTCAAATCATAGCCTTTATACCCAATGGGGAGTTAAAGAAGTGCTGAAAAAAAATCCGGTACAGAATACAATTACACATTTGATTAAGCTTAAAATAAAAGAAATGGATAAGCTTAATCAAATTGATAGTGAAATAATGTTAAACTGTGAATCCTTAGGTAGTTCGGAAATTATATTGCAGTTCGAATTTTCAGATAAAAATCTGGCAACAAAAGAAAATATAAAAAGACTTGATGATTTTTTGACAACTACAATGAGCAACAGGTATAGGAGCTTGCTTTATATAGAAAATGCCAATATTTTTGAGCTTGCAATGCAGTATTCTAATATACAGGGATGGGCTGCTAAATTTAATGTTCAGGAAAGATGGTTACTTCCATATTTAAATAAAGGCTTATTAGATGATAAAATATTGATAACTTTTTCGCCGTTTTGCGGCAACAAAATTAATGCTAAGGATTCACTTCAAAAGCTATTGAAAGAAATTGGCTACAAAAATGGAACGGATGATATATATCAATACATGTTAGCATTTTGCCTTTCTTTTTCAGAAATAAATACGTGTGTAACTTCCATGGGTAATATTGAACACGTAAAATCAGATATTATGGTTGCCAACAGGTGTGCTCAAGGCTATTATGACAGCATCAACATGGAAATGTTTGAAAGAATAAGGTGACAAATAATGTATATATTAGGTATAAATTTTACTACTCACGATTCTGCCGTATCTTTGGTCAAAGATGGAGAAATAATATACGCTGCTGAAGCAGAGCGGTTTAATAGAGAAAAGCATACAAAAAAATTTCCTAAAGAAGCAATTGAAGATTGTTTTAAAACATGTTGCATTACCATGAACCAAATAGATGAAATAGCGGTATTTGTGGAGCCAAAACTGTATAAGCGTTTATTTTTTTATAATTCTTTTTCCCAATTTCCTAAGTCGATATTATATATTCCGTACATAATCAAGTGGATTAAGAGAAGAAAAGAAATATATAGACAGATTTATTCTTACTTTGGTGAAAAGTTTAAAAATAAGGTGCATTATGTAAATCATCATTTAGCACATGCTGCCAGCTCCTATTATGCATCAGGATATGCTTCGGCTATCATTGTTACATTAGATGGCAGAGGGGAGTATGAAACAATAGGCATATACAAGGGAGAAGGAACAAAAATTATAAAATTATACAGCTATAAGTATCCCCACTCAATAGGATATATGTATACGGCTTTAACAAAATTTTTGGGATTCAAACCTAAGCATGATGAATATAAAGTTATGGGCTTGGCATCATATGGGAGACAAAATCAGGATGCTGATAACAAGATAAGTAAACTTTTTAGTCTGAAAAATAATAAATTTCGCCTTAATCTGCATTTCTTTGACCATCATTATAAATTTGGTAAAAGAAGAATGCTGTACTCGAAAAAATTTCAGAAAACATTTGGCAGTCCCAGGTATAAAAATAATCTTGGGCAAGATGACGCTGATTTGGCTTACTCACTTCAAAAGCATTTAAACTTAATAGTGTTGGAGATTTTAAAGGATGTGCTCAATAAGCATAAAACTGTCAAAAACTTATGTCTTGCTGGAGGTGTAGCTTTGAATTGCTCAATGAATACAGCTATAGCGGAATCTCAGCTCTTTGATAACATATTTATTAATCCGGCAGCCAATGATGCAGGAACATCACTTGGTGCCGCATTGTACTGTTTTTATTTGAAAAGTCCCAATACTCCAACGGTTAAATTAAAGAATGCATATCTTGGGCGTGATACAGATACAGATGCTGATATACAAGCTAGAATATCAAAATATAAGGATATTAGTTATTACTATCAAAAAAATGTTTGTGAATGTGCTGCCCAGAAAATATCAAAGGGAAATGTTATCGGATGGTATCAGGGACGTATGGAATTCGGTCCACGTGCATTAGGCAATAGAAGTATTCTTGCAGACCCAAGACTTTCTGGAATGAAGGATTTAATTAATAAAAAAATCAAATTCAGAGAAGAATTCAGACCATTTGCACCTTCAGTATTATATGAAGACGTATCTGAGTTTTTTCAAGTTCAAAATTGTGCACTTTCTTTATATAAATACATGCTGTCAACAGTCAAAGCAAATCCAAGCATTATCAGTCAAATACCAGCTGTTGTACATGTTGATGGTACATCTAGAATACAGACTGTTTCTGCAGGTGATAATGAGAAATATTATAACTTGATAAAATGTTTCAAACAAATAACAGGTATACCTATATTATTAAACACTTCTTTTAATATCAAAGGTCAGCCGATCGTATGTAGTGTTGAAGAAGCCGTAGCCAGTTTTTTGGAAAGTGACTTGGATTATTTGTATATAGGCAGTTACGAAATTGTAAAAAACAGAGGTGAAAAGCTATGATTATTGCTTTAATTGGATTACCCTGCGCAGGAAAAACTACGTTTTCCAAGGAATTGGAGAATGAATATTCAGCTATGGGGTACAAAGTAAAGATTGTTAAATTGTCGCAGTTGATAAAAGCTTTTTATGATGCTCCCACGTTAAGTGGTCAGGAAGTGGAAGATAAGTATATTGAATCTTTACAACTGTTCGGCAAGTCTTTTTGGGCAAATAAAATATTGAAGCTTCATGAAACTGTTGATTTTCTTATTATTGACGGTGTTTGGTATTTGAACGAGCTTTCATTTTTACAAAGTCAGTTAAATAATCAATTCTGTGGCGTTGGATTGTATAATAGAAAGGAAATACTATATGAAAGAGCTTGTATTGATACTATGAGAAAAAACGAGGACATTAATGAATTTTACCGGGTAATGCTTATTATTAAAAACTTCAATATCAATCAGTTTTCTAAATATATTTCATACACTGATATAAATAGTACTGTAAGTATAAAAAATGAACTGTTAAATGTTTATAAAATGCATGAAAACAGATTACAATAGTTTACATAAACCATACTGCCGATGAATTTATTTCATCTAACTGTTATTAAATTCAATATGTTCTAATATATGTATATTACATTCATTTTTAGAAAAGAGGTAATTTATGAAGAGAACATATCTTATATTTTTAGCTGCGGTTTTATCAGTATTGCTATGTACAAATGTTGGTGCAGCTACCTTGGATAGTAAAATAACGGTTTTACAGGCTAAGTATGACAATTTAGAGGAACTTACAAGTTCAGACTATGATATAAATAGCAATAACCTGCCGCTTTTAAAATTTCAAAGCGATGATAAATATGGAGTAATAAATAAAGATGGTGTTATTATAGCAGACGCAATTTATGATGATATATGGGATTACTTTCATGGGTTTATTATGGTTATAAAAGACGATAAAGTTGGGTTTATAGATGAGAAAGGTAAAAAAATTACTGACATAAAATATGATATGTATGGTGTCGGAAACTTTTTTGAAGGACTTGCAAGGGTGGAGCTACAAGGGAAATGGGGCTTCATTGACACAGTAGGAAAAGAAGTCATTCCATTAAAATATGATGATGTTTTTGATTTTGCTAATGGTGTTGTACCTGTATGTGTAAAAGGGAAATGGGGGCTTATTGATAAGACAGGCAAAGAGATACTTGCCCCCAAATATGCGCAGATTGGCTATGAAGCTGAAGGCATCGGTACCCTTGTCAGTTTTAGGGGTGGGATTGCTCAGGTAAAGGATTTTAGCAATAAATGGGGGTATATTGATGAAACCGGAAAAGAGGTTGTAAAGCCTCAGCTTGATGAAGCATATGACTATAGAGACGGATTTGCTCCATTTGTGAAAAATAAAAAAGTCGGGCTTGCTACTAGAGACGGTGTTGTGCTTAATCCAATTTATGACTATATTTATGACTTTGGAAGAAATGATATCTCTTTCTTTTCCCAAGGTAAAAAATTGGGACTGATAAATAGAAAGATGACGGTTTTGGCTAAGCCACAATTTGACGCTGCAGGTACTATATCAGCCGATGGTTATATGAAAGTAAAAAAAGGTACCAAATATGGTTTTATAGATAAAAACGGTAAAGAGATAATTAAACCACAGTATGATGGAGCAGGGACGTTTTGTTACGGCTTGGCCCCGGTTGTTATAAAAGGGAAGATAGGTTACATAAATATAAAAAATAAGCTGGTTATTACGGCACAATTTGAAATAATGAAAGATGAAAACGGAAATGAGAATTTTGAGTTTGGAACTGCAGCTGTATTGAAAGGTGGTAAGTACGGGATTATAGACAAAAATGGAAAGTACTTGACAAACCTAAAATACGATTCAATTGAACATAGTTACGAAAACCAGTTGTATATAGTAAAGGAAAAAGGAAAGTTTGGAGTACTTGATAAAAATGGTAAAGTTATTCTAACCCCAAACTTCACGAGTATTAAAGTTATCAAAAAGGTTATTTGTGCTGAAACCAATGGGTTCTCCAAATTATTTGGACTGGATGGGATAGCAATTACACAACAAAGCTATAAGAACATGATGCCTTGTAATTCAGACTCTCGGGAGTTTGAAATTTTTACTTTTGACAGTAATGGCAAGAAGGGCGCACTAGTATACAGCCTGGATTAAAACCTCAAGGGAAATAAAAACTACTGATTTGGATTCAGTAGTTTTTTTGTGCAGGGTGATGGAGTTTATTCTTTTGGTTTGCTGCATATTAGAGCTGTTATTTCGTGTTTAGGTTTCATTTATAGATGTGATATAATTGACTTTGCAATATCGGACAAGCATAAAAAAGAATTAAGTAAGAAAAATAAATAAGTATAAAGAAAAACAGACAAAAGAGAAATTACCATAAAGGAGATATGAAAAAATGAACCCATCTTTTATTGATTATAAATTGAGTAATGAAATATTAAAAGCAATAAGCATGTTGAATTTTAAAAGTCCAACAAAGGTTCAAGAAAAGGTTATACCGGCTGTTATAGAGAAAAAGGACATTATAGTAAAATCCCAGACAGGGAGTGGGAAAACAGCTGCCTTTGCTGTTCCCATCTGTGAGTTGGTAGAGTGGGATGAAAATAAACCTCAGGCATTAGTGCTTACACCAACAAGAGAACTTGCTATCCAAGTGAAGGAAGATATATTTAATATAGGTAGATTCAAAAGGCTTAAAGTATCAGCAATTTACGGCAAATCTCCTTTCTATAATCAGGAAAAGGAACTCAAGCAAAAAACCCATGTGGTAGTTGGAACACCGGGACGTATTATAGACCATATCGAAAGAAATACCTTTGATACATCAAATATAAAATATCTTGTAATAGATGAAGCTGATGAAATGCTCCATATGGGATTTATTGAACAAATAGAAACCATAGTGTCAAGTCTTTCAAAAGAACGTGTAACAGTGCTATTATCAGCAACAATGCCGATAGATATAGAGACCCTATGCAATAAATACATGAAAGAGCCAATACGTGTTGAAATCGAGGAGCAAAATACAACGACAGACAGGGTACATCAGGAGAGATATGATGTAGAAAGGGCAAGTAAAATAAAACTTTTAAGAGATATAACAATAGTAGAAAATCCGGATAGCTGTATAATATTTTGTAATACAAAGCAAAAGGTAGATGATGTATATGATAGACTTCTACTGTTTAAATATTCCTGTGAAAAAATTCATGGGGGAATGGACCAGCGTGACAGATTAAAGGTAATGAATGACTTCAAGCGTGGATATTTCAGATATCTGATAGCTACAGATGTTGCTGCCAGAGGGATAGATATAGACAACATTTCACTGGTAATTAATTATGATATTCCACAAGATGGTGAAACATATGTACACAGAATAGGAAGAACCGGGCGTATAGGCAGGGATGGCAAAGCTATATCTTTTGTAACAGAAGATGAAAGTAAGTATCTGAATGATATAAATCAATACATTGGCAAAGAGATTATACTAAAAGAAAAGCCCGATAGAGAAACCGTAAATAATTTAAAACAGGAGTTTTCTGAGAAAATAGTTACTGCACCTGAAATTAAAGAAACAAAGGGAGTGCATCTTAATAAAGAGATTATGAAATTACATATCAATGCAGGAAAGAAAACAAAGATGCGGCCTGTGGACATTGTAGGAACACTCTGCAATATAAAAGGTATGACAGCTGAAGATATAGGTATCATAAATATACTTGATGTATCTACCTTTGTAGAAATACTGAACAATAAAGGTGAGCTGGTTTATAAGGAACTGCAGAAAACACCTATAAAAGGAAGACTTCGCAAGGTAAGCAAAACAATGGATGCATAATGAAAATATATATAAAGAAGGTAAAGGAATAATAATGAACAAGTTTAATTATATTGAAACAGATAGATTGTTAATAAGAACCTTAAGTATGAAGGATAAAAATGATTTTTTCAAATACCGTTGTCTGCCTGAGGTTTGCCAGTACCAAGGATGGAGACCAAAGAATATTGAAGAAATTGAAGAGTTTATAAATAAAAACATTTTGGTATGTCCTAACACAAGTGATACATGGCTGCAATTGGCTGTGTGCCTGAAGGAGGGACAACTGATTGGAGATATTGGCATTCATTTTATAGATGACGATTATCAGATTGAAATAGGATATACACTTTCTCCTGAGCATCAAGGTAACGGTTATGCCGCAGAAGCAGTAAAAGCCGTAATTAATTGTGCTTTTGTTGAACATAAAAAACATAGAGTGTCGGCATCTGTTGATCCCGACAACATAAAATCAGTAAAACTTCTTGAAAAAATAGGATTTAGAAAAGAAGCTCACTTTATCAAAAGCTATAGGATGGGAAACCAATGGTGTGATGATTGTGTATATGCAATATTAGCAGAGGAGTGGAAATCCCTCTAATAATCAGAGTGTACAAATTAATAGTATTATGATTTCCTCAAGCGCCTTCGTTCACCGACCCTAAATAATACTACAGTTAAAGCCAGAACAACCGCTGCACCCCAAATAGCTCTTACTCCGAAATTAAAAGTAAGCAGTTCTCCTAAAAAAGCGCCTGAGACAAATGAAATAATAATTACAAAATAGCGGAGGGCACGAATGCCTGAAGTACGGTCTGGGCGAGTTATCCTTTATAGCTTCAGCAACAATTACACCAAGTACAAAGGCTATAATAGGTGGGAGGTGGGCAAGGGCCTGATGCCATTCTCCTTTTGATGCATAAATACCAAGAAAAACAATGTTTCCGGTTTGTGCATTTGCAAAGACACCTCCTCTGCCTATATAAGTGTATGCATCCAAAAAACCGCCTACAATGGCAAGAAGCATTCCAAAGGGAACTGATTCATATGTAGGGTGCTGTGAATTTAATTTTTTATCGTTTTTAGTAATTAATGCAAAGCTCTTATAATTCATATAAAAAATCCTTTTATAGTCAGAGGGTAAGCCAAAAAAGCTGGCTAAGATTGCTGCCTTAAATAAATTTCTAAGAATTTACTATGCTAGAGTAAGTGCCTTGTATACAGATTAGTATCTCTTTTCATAAATTTAGACCGACGGCTTATACCATCGGTCTATTTGTGATGCATTATTACTTTTTAGTGTTTTTTTATCATATTATTGACTTGAGTTAGCAGGTCTTTTTTTGCGGACTGTTGGACTTGAACCCACACAGTCTACCATTATGCCCCTATGGAGGTGATATTTTAGGGGCACTGTTTTTCTGCACAAGAAAAACAGTGCTACAACGAGCAATCTTTTTCATTGTTTTCTAAACCTAGTTTTGTAATTTTATTCACAAGACTGATCATTGCAGGCAGGAATACTAGAAGCATGATGAAACAAAGTATAGCGAGACCTGCAATGACGGTGACAGCTAATTCGGATAACAGTAGCAATCCGGAAGGCATGAGTGTAGCAAAAGTGCCTCCTAGTATTATGACTGCTGACATAACCACTCCGCCTATTTGTTTAGATGCCTTGACGATTGCGTCTTTTGGTGGCAGGTGCTTATATTCCTTGAACCTCATCATTAAGAAAATACTATAGTCGACTCCCAGCGCCGCAATGATAATGAATGAGAAAAATGGTACAAATGACGATAGTCCCGTATAATGCATTATCTGGATGAAAATAGTGTTTGACACAAAAATGGCCGCAAAATAAGAGCCCACGAGGGATATGGTAATGAAAATTGATGTCCAGAAGGATCTGATGATAAAAAGCAGAACAAGGAATATTCCAGTCAAAACGATGATGATCATTCTGGTGAGATCACGATTTAGTACATCGTTCATGTCGTTTGTTGTTGAGCTAGGTCCGGCTACACCAAACCTGGCATCAGAAAGCACTGTTCCTTTAACCCCGTTCGTTACTGCTGTGTTGATTTCTTGAATGGTATTTATCGCATCCATGGAATACGGGTCATATTTCAACACGATAATCATCTTTGTAACAGTTCTGTCACTTGACATAAACGTATCAAGCGCAGGTTTGAAATCCCCGCTTGTTAAGGCCTCGGCTGGAATATGAAAGGTTTTTTCTTTGTTGTATTGTGATAGGAAATCCTTGCTCTTCTCCAAGCCACCGGATATATCCTTTAAAGCAGTACTCACATCTGAAAGCTGCGTACCGAATGAAGAAAAATTGTTAAGCCCTGATGCGAGCTGCCGCTGGCCTGATTTCATCTTATCAAGACCTTCGGTTACGCTGTTCATGTTTGTGACGATTGTCCCAACACCTTTCGATGCTTTGGTGAGACCGCTATTTACTTTATTCAGACCGACTGCCATCTGCGATAGGCCTGCACTCATAATTGTCAGATTTTTGTTTGCTTCGCCAAAACCGGCGGTTATGGCATTATACCTGGAATTGAGGGCATTGACCCCTTCGGGAGTTATATCCTTTAGCGTAGATATCAATGAATCGATAGAATTTTTTAGACCTGAATAATTGGGATCATTCTTTGAATTTGTATAACTGTCTCCCAATGCAGCTACCATGGACTGCATCTGCGGTAAAGTTGCTTTTATACCCAGAAGCGCATTGGTGACATCCTGATAATACCTGCCGGTTTCCTTAAAGCCTGTTTGCATGGCGCTATAATTATCGATGAGTGTTTTCAGACCGCTGCTCATAGTTGACAAATTTTTTTCGATAGCTACAATACCGTTACTGATTGTAGCCGAATCGTCAGTGCCGTCTGCCAAACCTGCCTGTAGCTGACTTAACCCACTTGTAAGAGCACTCATCGCATCGTGAAGCTTGGCCGTACCATCAACCATTTCGTCGATCTTTGAAAAATCTGCCGAGTCGAGCTTAGCTTGCCCTTCGCCAAAACCAGTACCCATTTTATTTAGGCCGTCTTGCATTGTTGTGAGACCTTTCGTTACAGCGGTCATCTGATTGCTGATATAAAAATTATCAATTTGCGTGCCACGGGGTTGTGTCACAGAAGCCACCTGCTTGACACCGTCAATATTCTTAATATTTTCTGTAATTTTATCAATAACAGACAAGGCATCGTTGTTGTCAAGCGTACCATTACTTTCTAGTACAAGCGTTGAAGATATGGCTTCGCCTTTGCCGAAATGTTCAGCCACTATGCCGAATCCTTTTGATGAGGGGTGTGAATCACCAAGTTCACCGATTTGATCGAAGCTTAGCTTTTGCTGATAGAAAAAAACAGTTGCTCCTATAATTATAACAACAACCATTATTGAAAAAAGTGAGCGCTTCGTTGAAAATGTAGAGACCTTGCCCCATAATTTGCTTTCATTATGGCCATCTGCACTTTTTGATGGCCAGAAAATTCTTTTGCCCAATACTTTCATTGAAAACGGCGTTAGGGTCATGATTTGGAGTAATAAAATCGCGGCACCTATGACGACCACGATACCTGATTTATAAATAGGTGATTCAGAAAAAATCAAGCTAAAGAAAGCGATAAGTATGGTCAGAACGCTGAAAGCAATAGTCTTACCAGCCGTTTTATATGTTTGTATGATGGCCTCATCAGTGGAACTGCCATGGGATAATTCTTCCTTAAATCTGTTAAAGAGAAGAATGTTGTAATCTGTACCAATGCCAAAAAGTATCATTACTAAAAGAATTTGTGTCAAGGTTGTCACAGGAAAATTAGCTTTATCAATGAGCTGAGCGGCGATACCAATGGATACCAGATATGAAAAGGCTACAGTCAACAGGGACACTACAGGCGTTACGACAGATCTGAACATAATTATCAGGATTATAAGAATAAAAAAAACTGTTAATATTGCGCTCTTTTCGATACCTGAAACTGAAGCATTTACATAATCATTCGCAATAAAATCCTGACCTGTCAGATAATACTCCACGCCGACGTTTTTAAGTTTACTTTCAAAAGCAGCCTTAATGTCATCGACCTTTCGATCAAGCTTATTAAGTTTGAAGCTTACCATCAGCGTAGTACCATCTGCTGATATCAGTGAGTTTTTTACATCAGGATTACTGAATGGGTCAACAACTTTCTCAATGCCAAGCTTAGAACTGCTGGCGGTTATATCTTTTACGGTATCATCAATTCGGTTCATTTCTTCATTTGATAGTCCGTTTTGAGAATAAAATACAATTAGGTTGTTAGTGCCTTCAGAGGATTCCATCTTCTTTTTAATGGAGTCTGCCACAACCGACGGACTGTTATCGGGCAGAGGAGACTGACCTCTCTGCTGTAGTATACTGTTAATATCAGGCTGAGATATTGTAAGTAGCACTGTTGCCAGAAGCCATATTGAAAATATAGCCCAGCGACTTTTGATGATTGTTTTCATTTAACTACCTCCCTTAATAAAAGTCATTTCTGATGATTTCTACACGATTTATGATAATATGTAACTCATATTTGCTGCTACTTAGTTCCTGGCAGATTAATAACTTTCAAGATTAGTCAACATTGTGTTGCTTTATCATCAATCGTGAAGTATAATTCGTTTAGTGTAGTATAATTCACTAAGGATGGTAATACAACCAGCAATTTTCTTGACATTGTGTTAATTGCTACATATTAGACAAAATTGTTGGTAATTAATGAAAAATTAAAAACTTATGAGAGGTAGACATGAAAATTGAAAAAATAGACCGCAGGGTAAAATATACAAACTTGCTTTTAAAAGAAAGTATTATTGAATTATTAAAAACTAAACACATCTCAAAAGTATCGGTCAAAATGCTCTGTAATACCGCAGATATTAATAGAAGTACATTTTATGCACACTATGCTGATCAGTATGATTTACTTGAAAAATTGGAACAGGAAGTTATGACAAATCTTAAGGAATATATCAATCATGTTAAGAATGAACCTTCGCAAGTATTGAATCAAGTTCTTGAGTATGCTGCTAAAGATGCCGAATTGTTTAAAGTGTTGTTGAGTGAGAATTGTGGCTCTGCATTTCAAAGAGACTTCATGTCCCTTTCGCAGCAAAAAATAATCTCAAAGGTTAAGGACGACCATAGTATTGATGTGAGAACATCAGAATATTTGCAGTGTTTTATTCTTTCTGGGGCTTTGGAAATTTTCAAAAAATGGCTACATGATGGTATGGTTGAGTCTCCCGAACAAATGGCTGAGCTTATCTCAAAGCTTCTTTTTCAAGGGACATCATTTTTTTATAAAAAGAGGAATAAAGAAACCAAATAAAGTTGAACTTAAATATTTCATGGGGTTTATTGATATGTACTATTCATAGAGAAACAAAGCAAAAGTTTGTAATGATAAAACAACTAAAGAAGCAGTTCTACAATTATGATTTCCTCAAGCGCCTTCGTTCACCGACCCTAAATAATACTACAGTTAAAGCCAGAACAACCGCTGCACCCCAAATAGCTCTTACTCCGAAATTAAAAGTAAGCAGTCCTCCTAAAAAAGCGCCTGAGACAAATGCAAGAATAATTACGAAATAGCGGAGGGCACGAATGCCTGAAGTACGATCCTTCTGAGTAACAGCAATATATACTGCTCTGAAAGCTGAACGTAGATTGCCTGTAGACATGGTTGTGCAGTACGGGGAATCTACAAGTTTTCTGAAGGAGGATATTTGAACTGAAGAAACAAATGAAACTATAACAGTTACAATACTATTGTGAGCTGTATTTGTAATAAATCCTATAAAAATAAGTACAGTCATTTCAAAAAGGAGAATTGCCGGTGTCCAATGCAGTAAAAATAATCTGGGCGAGTTATCCTTTATAGCTTCAGCAACAATTACACCAAGTACAAAGGCTATAATAGGTGGAAGGTGGGCAAGGGCCTGATGCCATTCTCCTTTTGATGCATAAATACCAAGAAAAACAATGTTTCCGGTTTGTGCATTTGCAAAGACACCTCCTCTGCCTATATAAGTGTATGCATCCAAAAAACCGCCTACGATGGCAAGAAGCATTCCAAAGGGAACTGATTCATATGTAGGGTGCTGTGAATTTAATTTTTTATCCATTTTAGTAATTAATGCAAAGCTCTTATAATTCATATAAAAAATCCTTTTATAGTCAGAGGTTTTCCTGTTCTACAAAACAATAAAGAGAAGATTAATTAATCTTCTCTTTATTTGGTGCGGACGGTGGGACTTGAACCCACACGGTCTCCCATACGCCCCTCAAACGTACGCGTCTGCCAGTTCCGCCACGACCGCATCTATTAAATTTCTGTGTTATCGCTGCCGCATTCCGCATCAGCAAGTATGATTATACTAGCTACTATTAAGGTTGTCAATACAATATTTTAAAAAAATTATTAAATTATATTACCATAACATATTGTAAATAAATTATTTATTTTACGCGAAATATGTTGAAGTGAAATGCTACGACTGATACAATACTATTTGATGACATAAATAAAAAGGAGAGTTATACGTGGGTCTATTTAGTGCAAATTACAATAAACCGGGACCTGGAGTTGATAAAGATGCTCCTCCAAAACCGCGATTTTTTACATTTTTTGAGGTATTAAAAAGAAAATTCTGGCATCTTATAAGAATCAACTTTCTATATGTTCTTTGCAATATACCCGCTTTGGTGTTGGCATTATATGTTTCCAGCGCTTATTTACAAAAAGTCCATATAGATAATTCAGGATTAAACGATTTTTATATTAGGATATTCCTTGCAGCTATTATGATTTTTTTATCAGTGGTAACAATTGGCCCCGTACAAGCAGGTTTCACTTATGTTTTGAGAAATTATTCCAGAGAAGAACATGCATTTATATGGTGGGATTTTAAGGATAATTTCATTAAGAACTTTAAACAAGGTATGATAATAACAGGTATTGATATTGTTGTTATGTATATTTTGGGTATAGCTTTGAATTTCTATCTTAGTACCCCGGGAATACTTGCAACAGCGGCGTCAGCCTTTGTATTTCTATCAATAATTGTGTATTGTATTATGCATTTATATTTATACCCTATGTTGGTAACAGTACAATTAAGTATAAAAAATCTTTATAAGAATGCATTTATACTTTCGCTTTTAAAGCTATTACCGAACATACTGTTTGTAATTTTAAATATTTTGATAGCGTATGCGGCCTTCTATAACCCTATAATTGGGATAGTTTTATTTTTACTTATTACTCCTAGTATTACAGGTCTTATGAATAATTTCTTTGTTAATCCTACTATAAAGAAATATGTTATAGACACTACGCAGATTGCAACAGAAGATGAAGAAGAGGATTCCGATGATGATAACGGTGAAGGTTTCTATAAAAAGGTACTACCTGAAGAAAAAGAATAAAATAGCATATTAATATATTAGTTGAAAAAACATGATGCAAATTTATTTGCATCATGTTTTTTTAGTTAAATCAAATAAAAACCGATAAAAAGGTAAATATAAATAAATGATTGCCATCCTTGTTGAAAATAAATAGATATAAGAGAGAATATATGATAAAAGAAATAGTAATAATGGTTGCTGCTTGGCTATTAATGATTTCTACGTTAATAGCTTTTGTTCCAAAAGAGAAAATAAGGCATGCTCAGGTTGTATTCTTATTTCAACAGTTTGTTACTTGGGTTTTAGGACTAATTGTGGTGGAAATGAGATTTATAGAGTATCCTGCAAGATTATTTTCCTATGCAAACAGAACAAGCTTTAGTTTTGAATATTTCATATATCCGTCAATTTGTGTTATTTTTAACTTACATTACCCGAAAGACAATAGTAAGAAGAAGCAGTTTTTATACTTTTTTTGCTACTGCACCGGAATGACAATCTTTGAGGTATTATGTGAAATTTATACTGACCTGATTGAATATACCAATTGGACTTGGTACTATTCATGGATTACATTTTACTTAACACTTTATCTTTCCAGAAAATACTATATATGGTTTTTCAAGAGAAAAAGCGAATTAACAGGAAATTAACCATTACAAAATACTAAATTAATACTATAGATGTAAAATAATTACAAACCTTTTTCATAAGGTACATCCTTTTTAACGGCTCCGTGCATAACGGAGCTTAATTGTTATTAATTTAGAAAAATAACAGGAGGGTTGCTATATGGCTTGGAGTACATGTCCTAAATGCAACAATCATAATTTTGAGGTTGTTGAAAAATCTTTGGCAGGAAGCAACTTTAATTTGTCATTTGTTCAGTGCATGGTCTGTGGGACTGTTGTTGGAGTAATTGATAGTAATAATTATGCAAATAAGCTTAATGAGTTGGAAAACAAGGTAAGCAGCCTATCTGATAAAATGAGCAGTTAATAGTTAAATTACGGCTAAAGAGGAGTTTTGTCAGCACGACATGTGGATGACAGACTCCTTTTTAATATTAGTTGATTGGTTGACTGTAAATATTGGTAATTGGTATAATTAATTGGCTTGTAGATTTAGCTGCAAATTTATATTAAAAAAGGAGATGATAGATAATTGTTGAAGATAATAAACAGAATTATTTTGTTTATTATATCTTTCACATTAATACTTATGTTGATACCTGATAAATACACTATTTCAGCTGCACCAGCAGACACACAAACGGCAGTCAATGCATTGGTATACGGGGACTGCAACAACGACGGAAATATAGATGCTCTGGATTTTGCATTGTTAAAGCAAGAATTAATGAATAAAGGTGATAAATATAATAAGATTATGGACTTAAACCAAGATAATGAAGTGGATGCAATTGATTATTCAATAATGAAGCAATACTTACTAGGAAAGGTCAGTAAATTACCCTATAACCCAACCCAACCGACAACTAAATGGGTTGGTACATGGACAGCGGCACAGCAATTGACCGAGCCTGCCAATATGCCTCCAAGTCCGGGATTAGCTAACAACACACTTCGGCAGATAGTGCATGTATCGATTGGGGGAAATCAACTGAGATTGAAATTTTCCAATCAATACGGGAGTACACCTGTTAATATAAATTCTGTACATTTAGCCCTTTCAACAGGGGGAAGCTCTATTCAGTCGGGTACAGACAAGGCGTTGACTTTTGAAGGGAAGGAAACTGTAACAATTCCGGCCGGAAAAACTGTTATTTCAGATGTTGTCAATTTTAGCTTACATAATCTTGAGAACATTGCAGTTACCATATACTTCGGCAGTGTGCCGTCAGCATTAACAGGCCATCCGGGCTCAAGGACAACATCCTATATTCAGACCGGAAATGGTGTTAATAAATTGAGCATGCCTTCGGCACAACCTACAGAACACTGGTATATTATATCAGGAATAGATGTGCTTACCGATAACTCATTTCAAGGGATAGTTGCTTTGGGGGATTCTATTACTGACGGCAGGGGGTCCACCACAAATGCAAACAACAGGTGGGCGGACAACCTATCTCGGCGATTACGAGAAAATTCTGCTACGTCAAATATTTCGGTGCTTAATCAGGGAATAGGCGGCAATGCTGTGTTTTCGGGAGGCCTTGGGCCAACCGCACTTTCCAGATTTCAGCGTGATGTACTGGAGCAAAGCGGGGTGAGATTCCTCATTGTGTTTGAAGGGGTTAATGATATTGGGGCAAGTTCTTCTGTATCAGTAGCAACAAACCTGATAAATGCCTACAAAGAATTCATAACTAAGGCACATTCCCAAAATATTCTTGTATATGGAGCTACAATTACGCCCTTTGGCGGCTCGCAATACGATAGCAGCATACATGAACAGGCAAGAGAGACAGTGAATAATTGGATAAGAACAAGTGGTCAATTTGATGCAGTAATAGATTTGGATGGAGCCGTAAAAAATCCAAACAACCCAACCAGGCTGCTAAGTATATATGACAGCGGAGACCATTTGCACCTCAGTCCTGCTGGGTATGCAAGAATTGCAGAGGCCATAGATATTAATCTTTTTACCAGATAACCTATTTGGATTTCAGAAGATATAATGAACTGATTGTTGTATAAAACAAAAATACAGCTATCAGTTCTTTTTATTTCAGGTATTTGTTTTTTCATGCAATATCCCCTCAATAATGGTGGCATACAAATTACCTTCGCTTTTCTTAAGCTTTGCAGTCAAATCCTTTATAAAAGCGTTATCTTTTAATAGTCTTGCTTTTAAATTTTTTTTAATGGTTTCCAAACCCTCAGAGGCAAGGCCGTAATCGTTAAAGACTCTTTCTTCCACTAAGTCAGAATACACATAGGTGTTTAGGGCATCTCCATTTAACCTTATCCAAATTCCATTGCCGTTTTTTTCAATAAATTTTCCTTCAAAAATAACCCCATCTTTTATATCTATATAGAAAAGCTTCTCATTTTGTGTAAATAGATTATTCATAAAAAATGTCCTTTGCATATTATTTGTATCAATTTATATTATTCTTATTATATAAATACTTTCTCATATTTTGAGTATATTTGCAAAAATTTCTTCGGATACCTTTTTTAAATTATTCTTATACTAACTACAACTAAAAAGAGATTAAGGTGAATAATATGAGTAAAAAGAAAGGTTTTATGAGAACTCTGTTTTCTTATATAACTTATAAAGAAAAAAAACCTAAAAAACAATTCTATATCCCTGAAATAGATAATGAAGATACTAAGTCCGAGGAACAAAAAAATACTACAATGAAACGAGAAGGCCAAAAAAACAGGGGACTAAAGAAGCCTGTTCCGGTTTCGGAATCAGGTAAAGAGAATAAGCCTGTGTATGAAAAGGCTGACGATGAGAAAATATCTGTAAACATTGAAGAAAACATAAAATATATAAAGCTTAAATTTAATTCACCTGTTAATAAGGATATTGTTATAAGAGAGTTAATGGTTGCAAAAAAGTACAAAGCATTTATTGCTTATATTGACGGGATGGTTGACAGAATAACCATAAACAACTTTATATTAAGGGCATTGATGGTAAATGACGTAAAATTCCATGAAGATACCGATGATAAATGCAAGCTGGATTTTATATTGTCTAACATATTGCAGACCAATCAGGCAAAAAAGGTGGAAAGTTCTGATGATTTTATGTACGAAATTCTCTCAGGAAATACACTTTTATATGTTGACGGATGCGATTTTTATATAACCAATGAAACAAAAGGCTATGACAAAAGAGGCGTGGAAAAACCCCTAATAGAAGGAGTGGTTATTGGTCCACAGGAAGCCTTTAATGAAAATTTAAGAACAAATATAACACTTATAAGGAAGTTAATAAAGAATAATAACCTTACAACTGAATTTGTAAAGGTAGGAAATGTAAACAAACAGTTATGTGCAATTGTTTCAATAAAAGGAATAACTAATCCTGCAATAGTGGAAGAGGTAAAACGAAGATTAAAAAATATCAAAAGTGATATGGTACTTGGTGACGGTATTCTGGAACAGTTTATAGAAGACAATCCCTACTCAATTGTACCAACCATATTAAGTACAGAAAGACCGGACAGAACTGCGTCCCACATAATGGAGGGAAAGGTGGCAATATTTACTGAAGGAGCACCCTTTGCAAAAATTGTGCCGGTAACACTTCCATCACTTATGCACAGTCCCGAGGATTCATATATGCGTTGGCCCTATGGCACATTAATAAGGCTAATCAGATTTTTAGCAGCGTTTATTGCTACATTACTGCCGGGGATTTATGTTGCCATTACCAGTTTCCATCAGGAAATGATACCTACCGAGCTTCTTATTGCAATAGCAAAGTCAAAAGAAAATGTACCCTTTCCAACACTGGTTGAGGTGGTGCTAATGGAATTATCCTTTGAGCTTATAAGGGAGGCCGGTATAAGAATTCCTGGTATAATCGGTAACACATTAGGTATAATTGGTGCGTTAATTCTGGGACAGGCAGCTGTTCAGGCAAATATTGTAAGTCCTGTATTAATAATTGTTGTTTCGGTAACAGGACTTGGTAACTTTGCAATACCAAATTACAGTCTGGCGCTGTCAGCCAGAGTATCTCGATTTTGCTTTATTATTTTAGGTGCGTTACTTGGATTTTATGGAATAAGCATTGGAATTGCTTTTTACATTATACTGATTACAAATATAAAATCATTTGGAGTGCCGTTTTTTGCTCCTATTGCCCCAAAAACAAAAGAAAGTACCGATTTATTCTTTAGAAAGCCTGTATGGCAGCAGATGTATAGACCGGATTATGTAAATGCTTTAAAACAGAAAAGACAAGACAAGATATCAAGGCAGTGGATGAAGGAAGAGCCAAAATACAGCTATGAAAGGGATGAAGAGGATGACTAACGAAAGAAAATTCGGGACAGCAGAAGCGGTTTACCTGACTACGCTTGTTATAGCATCTAAAGCCTTTTATACAAGTATACGTGTTATGATAAAGATTACAGGAACTGCTGCGTGGTATATGACTATTGTATCTTGCCTGACAAGTATAATATTTTTTCTTCTGATATCCTTGGTTATGAAAAGATTTCCGGGCAAAAATCTGGTTGAAATATTCGAACTTGTAACAGGCAGATTTTTTGGGAAAATATTAACTTTGGTGTTTTCAGCATATTTTGTGTACTATGCAGGCTCCAGCCTTAGAGAGTTCTTGGAAATGATAAAGGCGTACAATCTGCCATATACGCCCCCGAGTTTAATAATTTTTGCTTTTATGGCTGTAGTTGTAGTTCTGGCATATATAGGCTTGGAGGGTATGGTCAGGTTTGCATCCGTTATTTTTTATCCAGTACTTATTGGAATAGCTCTGATTCTATTTCTTGCATATCCGTATTACAATGTAAGAGCGATATTTCCAATCGGTGGATATGGTATTGCAGAAACATTAAAATCAGGTTTTTTCAGAAGCTCGGCATATGATGAAGTAATAATTTTGGCATTCATTATAAACTCAATTGATGGTGTAAAAAAATTTAGAAAGGTTGGAGTTTTAAGTCTTTTTATTTCAGGAATTGTTTTTACATCAAACTGTTTATGCAATATTATGGCCTTTGACTATACAATGTCAAGCGAAAATGTTTCGGATCTTTTTCAGTTGGCCAGAGTAATATATTTTAGCAGGTTCTTTCAAAGGATTGAATCAATATTTCTTTTTATTTGGATTCTTGCATCTCTGATAACTGTGGGACTTGCATTTTATATTGCTATCAGCAGTTTTTGCAAAGCATTTAAAATTAGCAATCACAGACCTTTGATATTACAATTTGCTTTCTTAACCTTTATGGTAACTCTTTTGCCAGAGGGTCTTATCCAGCTTGCAAAAACAAATATTGTAGTTTTACGTGAATATAGCATGATACTGGTTTATGGAATACCGGTTCTGATTTTATTTATCTCCGTAATATTTGGTAAAAGGGGGGATAGCAAATGTTTAAAGTCAGTAAAGTAATCGTTTTGTTAATTACATTTGTATATATTTTAACAGGTTGTACAACAGATAGTAAAAATATAGATGACCAGGCATATGCAATAATGGTTGGAATTGACAAGGGAGTAGATAATAAAATAAGACTGACTGTTCAGTTTCCCACATACAAAGGAGGCGGGAACGGGAGTTCTTCAGGTGGCGGGGGAGGAAACAGTGATGAAAAAGAACATGGCCTGGTAGATGGTACGGTAGTTGTCTCTATTGAATGTGCAACTGTACTGGAAGGGATAAATTTACTTAATACTTCAACTTCAAGACATATATCCCTTGTCCATTGTAAGGCAATGATTTTCTCAGAGCAATTGGCTCAAGAAGGGATAAATTTTTATTTGTCGGATTTTGCGAGATTCAGAGAAACCAGACGTATTGCAAATATAGGTGTTTGCAGGGGAAAAGCTGAAGAGTATATCATGGAGAATAAAACATTGATAGGTGATAATATTTTTAAATCCATAGAGCTTTCATTTTCTCAGTCTAAAAATTCTGGATTATTTCCTATGATGGGGTTTACAAATTTCTACAAAAGTACTATTTCACCTTATTCACAGGCATATTCTATTTATATGGGAATAAACAATTTTAAAAACTTACAAAATTCAGATAAAGAGAAAAACCCTCCTCTTAAAACCCATGAGAATTATTATCCGGGAGATGTTCCTAAAAAAGGAAATTTAAAGCAAGAAATGATTGGAACTGCCATTTTTAACGGGGACAAGTTAGTCGGTACACTGAATGCAGAAGAGACCCGCTATTTTCTTATGGTAGTAAACGAGTTCAGACATGGTATTTTGACTATTGAGGACAAAAGGCATCCCGGAATGGCGATACCATTTGATTTGCGCCCCGGAAGAAAACCCGATATTAAGGTAAGTTTTGATAAAAGCACTCCAATAATTGATGTAAATCTTAATATAGAAGCTGATATAGTTGGCATACAAAGCGGTATGCATTATGAAAGTACGGATAGAATAAAAGAATTAAGTGATCTATTAAAAGATACTATAGAAGGCGGAGTAAGTAAAACAATAAAAAGAGTTCAGAAACAAATGGGAACCGATATTTTTGGTTTTGGTTATTATGCTGCAAGTAAATTTATAACAATTAATGATTTGGAAAAATATAATTGGTTATCGCATTTTATAGATGCAAAAATAAATGTAAGTGTACGTACAAATATAAGAAGAACCGGGCTTGTGGCGGAAACTGTACCGGTAAGATACCGAAATAGAACTGCAAAATAGGAGAAATAGATATGATATATTTACTGATGCTTTTTATGCTCTTAAGCGGATATTATACATTTACTTTCGGAATTAGCCAGATAAAAGGTAAAAACAGATTGGGAGGTTTTAGTACAATCGTAATTGCCATATTTGGCACAATAGCCCCAATGGTCATTTTGTATATGAAGAGTAAATAAAATATACAGTTTAAATTTGGAGGTAATATGAGAAAAGACAGACGATGGAAGAACTCATCAGTAGCCATTACTCGAAATGAAATAGAGGTAGTTGCTATAAGGGAAGCTGTTGAACTCCTTCAGATTATACCGACAATTGGTAAAAAGGACGTTGTAGTTATAACACCAAACTGGGTAAATAATAAAAAAAGTCCTGACTCAGGTGTAGTTGTAGGTCCTGACAGTTTAAGACAAATTATAAGTATGGTAAAACTAAGAGAACCAAAACGAATTGTAGTTGCAACAGGTACTGCAGATGGTGAGACAGCTGACGTAATGAATAATGTCGGATTTGGGAAGGTAATAAGAGATGAAGGAGTAGAATTTATTGACCTTAACCACGGCCCTTTTGTACGGATAAACCTCAACCATTCAGTTGTGACATCAACTAATATAAACAAGCTCTTAGAGGAGGTAACAGTACTTATCTCCTTTACACAGTTAAAACAACATGAAGAGGCAACAATATCAGCTGCAATTAAAAATATAGCTTTGGGCTGGCCTCCGGCTGACGAACATGGACATCCAAAGAAAAACTGTGGTATTCATAATGAGTTGCATGGCTTCATAGCGGCAATGGCTGAGCAAATACCTATTGATTTGTCAATAGTAAGTGCAAGCCCCGCAATGATTGGGACAGGTCCTACCAAAGGAATTGCCAGACATACAGGACTGGTGATTGCAGGCTGCGATCCGGTAGCAACAGATACTGTAGCAGCACGGCTTATGGGTTTCAAACCTCAGGCAATACGATATTTGTTCGAATGCAGTAATAAAAAAATTGGTGAAAGTGATATTGCGAATATCACCATTGAGGGAATACCCTTGGTTGAGGCAGAAAACATATTCAGTCAGGCAGCATACGGAGATGGTTTATCTGTAGACAAAGGATAAATGAAAACCCCGAAAAAACTACTATATGAGATTTTTTCGGGGTTTTCATACAAAGACAGTTTAAAATTATTTAAACTCTTTTGCAAGTGCTTCAAAGGCCGGCAGAGAGTTTTTAATTGTTTCAAGACTTACGCAGTAGGCAAGTCGGAAGTAGCCCGGTGCTCTGAACCCTGAACCCGGTACAATAAGCAGATTGTATTTTACAGCTCGGTTTTTAAACTCAATATCATCAGGAATTAAAGCTTTAGGGAACAAATAAAAGGCTCCGTCAGGCTTAACACATTCATAACCCAATTCGGTAAGACTGTTATACAATAAATCTCTTCTTTCCTTGTAAATGTTTATGTCAACTGTTGAGTTGATGGTTTTTGCGATAACCTTCTGGAACAGGGCAGGGGCATTAACAAAGCCTAATACTCTGTTGCAGTAAACAAGTCCGTTCATAAGTGTAGTCACGTCGTCTGCTTCAGGATTTGTAGCTATATATCCCATGCGTTCACCGGGAAGGGATAATGATTTACTGAAACAGTCAATCATTATAGCATTTCTATAAATAGTTAAAATATTAGGAACCTCTACATCATAAGCAAGCTTCCTGTATGGTTCGTCAGATATAAGATAAATAGTATTTCCGTACTCCCGGCTCTTATCTTCTAAAACCTTAGCAATACTGCTTAAAGTATCTCTGCTGTATACAACACCTGTTGGATTATTTGGTGTATTAATAATAACTGCCTTGGTATTCGGAGTTATTTTTGCTCTTAATATCTCAGGGTCAGGAAGGAAGGTATTGAAATCCGTATTAATTATTACCGTTTTTCCTCCGTGATTATCAATATAAGAGGTATACTCTACAAAAAATGGCGCAAAAACTATTACTTCTTCACCGGGGTTAAGAAGTGTTTTAAGAACGACATTTAAAGCACCTCCTGCACCAACAGTCATAACAACATTGCTAAAATTCAAATTCAGTCCAGTTTCGCTGTTTATTTTCTGAGCAATAGTTTCTCTTACCTCAGGAAATCCTGCATTGTTCATATAGGAATGCATTTTTAGCTGGTCGGAGCCTGCAAGTTCCCTGAGAGCAGATTTAACTTCTACAGGAGGCTCCGGATCAGGATTGCCCAACGAAAAGTCATAAACTTTGTCCGCTCCATAAATTTTTCTTAATTTTTCACCTTCCTCAAACATCGCACGTATCATTGATGAATTAGCCAGATTATGGCTTATCTTTTTAGATATCATTTTAAATGAGTCCCCCAATCCTACTTACCAGGAATATTTTTATTATTAATTATTTTTATTACCGTTTCTTCTTCAGGTGTAACATTAATAGTTTTAAAATTTTCATATATAACCATTCCCGGTTTGGCACCGGACGGTTTTTTTACATTTCTTACAGTGGTATAGTCCACAGGAACATTGTAAGACATTTTTGCACTGCTGTGATATGCTGCAAGGGTTGCTGCTTCCAACAATGTAGAATCCGGTACGGAGTTGCGTTCAGTTCTGATAATAACGTGAGAACCGGGTATGTTTTTTGTATGAAGCCATAAATCATTTGAAGCAGCTGTTTTTAGTGTAAGCAAGTCATTCTGCTTATTATTTTTACCCACTAAAATCTGAAATCCGTCACTTGATACAAACTCCAGAGGGGAAGACGGCTTATCCTGCTTTTTTTTCCCATTCTTCAATGACCTTCTGATGTAGCCCTGGTCTATTAACTCCTGTCTTATTTCATCGACTTCCAGTCTTGAACTGCAATTTTCAAGCATAGTCAGAACGCTTTGAAGGTACTCAAGCTCTGACAAGGTTTCCTCTTGCTGTTTGGTTACATTTAAATGAGTACTTTTTGCCTTTGAATATTGCTTGAAATATTTTTGTGCGTTATCCTGAGCAGATTTATACTCATTCAGAGGAATATCAACATATTCTTCATTTTCACTGTAATAATTAAGTACTTTTGTAGATTTTGCACCTTCGGGAATACAGTATATATTTGCAGTAATCAACTCTCCATATAGCTGAAGTTTATCTCTGTCTGAAACTTCTCTGAGTTTTTCATTAAACATGGAAGCCTTTTTTTTGCATCTGTCAATACCGTTTTTAACAACCTTTAGAACATCACCCATTTTCTGTCCAAGACGCTCGTTTGTATCACGCAGCAGGTAGTATTGGTCCAAAGCTGTGGACAAAAGGTCATAGCTTTTGTAGAAAACCTCCTTTGAAGGCTCAAAACAATAAAAGTCAATTGGTCTCAACAAGCTTTTATCTTCATAGACAATACAGGGTGAAAAATTGTTGCTTTTAATTTTGTCTATATAATTCGAAAGGGCAGTTTTAATTTTTTCTTTATCAGATTCATTTAACTCATTTAAAGGAGTTTTGGACGGAACTCCCGCAGCAGAACATATATCCCGGCAGGTATAAGGACTAAAGCCCTTAACGGTATTTAAAATTATACCTTCCGCATGTTTGGCCCCTTCAACGTTTTCCTCATTGAAAATATTATCAACTTCTATATTTTCAGGAAGCTCCTTATTCTGAGCAGGGGGGAGTATATAAATTCTGGCAGGCATAACTTCTCTGACACTGCTTATATCGCTGTCAACATGTTTAACGGAATCTATAATTTTATTTTCACTATTTAGCAGGATAATATTACTGTACTTACCCATGATTTCTACAACAAGCTTTTTTACAGTAAGGTCCCCAAGCTCGTTGACAGATTCTATATTCAATGTAATTACACGCTCATAATCATGAAAGCTTATATCCAAGAGCCTTCCGCCTGCAACATGTTTTCTCATAAGCATACAAAAAACAGGTGGGGTGGAAGGATTTTCCTTTTGCAAGGTTGTCAGATGCAGTCTTGGATTACTTGCATTTGCACTTGCAACAAGTCTGTAATTCTGACCTTTTGAACGTACCAACAAAACTATCTCATCGTTTTCAGGCTGGAATACCTTGTCTATTCTACCTCCTGAAAGTAAATCATTCATTTCACTGACTATACATTTTGTTACTATTCCATCAAATGGCATTTTTAAAGCTCCTGACATGCATATTTTAAACAAACTCAATTTGTAAAAAATAAAGCTGCAATAATTGCAACTTATTTTCCAAATCATATTTAGTATACCATTTTACAGACCAACAAACTAGCTCTGTTTTTGCTCAGATGAATCCACAGGCAGGCAGAAACTCTGCTTGTCGGTGCTTAGAACCATACTGGTTTCAATTTTGTTTACGCCGGGAAATGATAGAAAAGTATCAATAAGAAAGTCCCGGCAATCAGCCAGATTGTGGGCAGCAATTTTAATAAGGTAATCCCAGCTGCCTGAAATATTATAGCACTCAAGTATCTGGGGTGTTTCATTGATTTTTGAAATGAAGGCATTAGTTATATCCCTGTTATGAGGTGAAAGGGTTACAAAAGTAAATGCTATTACTTCATATCCAAGCTTTTTTTCATCCATAATTGCTGCAAACTTTTTTATAACGCCTATTTCCTTTAATCTCTTTGTACGGCTGAGACATGCAGAAGGAGAGAGTCCAACCTTTTCTGCAAGGTCTTTATTTGAAATTACAGGGTCAGCCTGTATTATTTCAAGTATTTGTTTATCAAGTTCGTCAAAAGTAAATTGCATAATAACACCTCATTAAAATATTGGCTGGTACAAAATAATATGGATAACACCACAATTAAAATATAGCAGTATTATCCATACTAAATATATATAATTCTTAATCTTCCAAGGCCTGTTTTATGTCCTCGATTATGTCCTTGATATTTTCGATACCTACGGAAAAGCGGATAAGACCCGGGTCGATTCCAGCCTGTACAAGTTGTTCATCACTCAATTGCCTGTGTGTGGAACTTGCAGGGTGCAATACTGCTGTTCTGCAATCAGCCACATGAACTACTATAGCGGCAAGCTTTAACTTATCCATAAACTTAACTGCACCTTCTCTGCCACCTTTAATTCTGAAGGAAACAACTCCGCTGCAACCCTTTGGAAGATATTTTTGTGCAAGTGAGTGATAAGAATCCTTTGCCAGAGTAGGATAACTTACAGACATTATTTTATCGCTGGTTGACAGATATTCTGCAACTTTTTCTGCGTTCCGACAGTGACGTTCTATTCTCAAGTGAAGGGTTTCTAATCCCAGATTCAATAAAAATGCATTATTTGCGGACATGTAGCACCCATAATCCCTGATAAGCTGTACTCTTGCTTTAGTTATGTATGCAGCTTTACCACAGTCTCTTGTATAAACCATACCGTGATATGTGTCATCAGGTTCTGTTAAACCCGGGAACTTGCCATTATCCCAGTTGAATTTGCCTGAGTCAACTATAACTCCGCCAATGCTTACGGCATGTCCGTCCATGTACTTTGTAGTGGAATGTACTACAATATCAGCACCATACTCAATTGGTCTGAGCAAGATAGGTGTTGCAAAGGTATTGTCAATTATAAGGGGAACATTGTTTTTATGGGCTATTTTTGCAAACTTTTCTATATCAAGTACACTAATTTTAGGGTTTGCAATTGATTCACCGAACAGAGCTTTTGTATTAGGCTGAAAAGCTTTCTGAATCTCTTCTTCCGAGCTGTCTTGATCAACAAAAGTTACACTTATACCGTGTTTTTTCAAGCTGGCACCGAAGAGATTTATAGTGCCACCGTAAATTGTTCCGGAGCAGACAAAATGCTCTCCTGCTTCACATATATTCAGAATTGATATCAGTGAAGCAGCTTGTCCTGATGAGGTACAGAGCGCACCGATACCGCCTTCCAGTGCAGCAATCTTGTTTTCAACACATTCAACGGTGGGATTGCTTATTCTGGAATACATGTGTCCGGGAACCGATAAATCAAAAAGCTTGGCAACATGCTCAGTTGAGTCATATTTGTAGGTTGTACTCTGGTAAATAGGGAGTACACGGGGTTGACCGTTTTCAGGTTTATAGCCTTCCTGAAGGCACTTGGTTTCAATTTTCCATGGCATATAATCACCTCATATAAAATTAAACTAATTATCTCTAAAACGAATATTATTTTCTTATAACAAAAGAATATAAAATAGAATACATATTTGTCAAGACATGTGTGAATATAATTATATAAAAAAGAGAAAAGACTATGGTTCATCCATAGTCTTAAAGACAACAGTTTATCTAAATTTTTCGATATCATCCTCAGACATCTTACTGTCATCATAAGTATCTTCTCTGGTGGTACTTTGAAATCTTATTGGAATACTATTTATAATTCGTTCAAAAACCGTTAAAAGAGAGTCATCGTCTATTTTTCTGTTTCTCATTGCCAATACCTCCGTCTGCCATATTTTGGCCATATAATAATGTGAATACCTTTAATAGTATTTTGCTGCAAAATAGAAAAGATATGCTTCCAATAAAAAACTGACACAGTAGAAATACCATGTCAGTTTTGGGATTTTATAAAACTATTAAAATTAATTCAATTTAAGCTGAAGCTTCTTCGGATATTTTAACAAAATCATCAGAATCAGAAGAAATACATCCGAATCTAAGCTTTGATATTACAATGTTTAATGCAAAGAAACCAGCCATTATAGCAACCAAAACAATTAGGCTCTGAGTCAGAAATCCGCCATTAACACCTGAAATCACTTCTCGCAATACGTTAACTGAGTATGTCATTGGCATAAACGGATTAATTACGTTGAAGAATCTTGGAACAAGCTCCATAGGGAAGGTTCCTCCACAGGAAGTAAGCTGTAATATCAAAAGAAGAATAGCAATAAATTTGCCCACATCCCTTAACTGTACAAGTAAAAATCTCATTATAGAAGTAAATGACATTGAAATTATTATACTTGTGAGTACAAAAAGTCCAACATTGGTAACATTCAGGTGTAAGGCTTTAAGAATAACGATATCCAAAACCAGTGCCTGAGCAATGCCAATGAAAGTATATGCAAAAAATCTCATATAGCCTTTAGAAGCTGAAGAGAATCTGCGGAATCTTACTTCCTCATCCAGATAAATTGCAAAGAACATCATCAATGCACCAACCCAAAGGGACAACGATACAAAATAAGGCGTAAAGGCGGTACCGTAATCAGGAATACCGTATACTTTCTTTTCCGTAATTTTAACAGGAGATGCAGCATATTCTTTCAACCCGTCAGTCCCGTTCATTTGACTATCGGCCTTGAGAAGAGAAGAGGATACACCGTTGCCGGCTTCAGTTACTCCAGCCTTAAGTTTAGCTAAACCGTCCTGAAGCTTTGTTTCACCGCTAAGGATAACAACGGAATTCTTTGATAATTCCTTACTGCCACCTTCCAGTGCTGAAACACCGTCAGATAGTTTGGCAACTCCGTCTTTGACGGATGAAGCACCCGAAGCAAGCACTTTAGATTTATTGGAGGCAGTTTTTATGCTGCCGGCAGTATCACGTATACCTTTATTAATCATTGGATAAGATTTATTCAATTTATTTGCTCCAGCAGAAAGCTTATCTATACCTCCGGTTACAGAACCCAACTGTGCAGCCAACTGTGAAACGCCGCCTGCAACTTTTTCTGAACCTGCAGCAAGCTGTTTTCCTGAAGTGGATAACTGGTCTCCGCCTGCTTTGAGCTGTTCAGGAACAGACTTTGATGCTTCCAGAGTAGCTATTACAGCTTTGAAATTCGGGTCTGTCATGGCTTCCGGATGGCTTGCAGCATATTTTTGAATAGAGGTTGCCAATACGGATTGAGCCTGCGAAACCTTGTTTACAGATTCTATATATTTATCTACACCTGAAGTATAGGACTGCAAACCGTTATTTAAGTCTGAGCCTCCTTTAGAGAGCTGAGAAATCTGTGGAGCAGCCTTGGTAATGCTTGAATTCAATTGATTTAAACCTGAATTCAGATTTGACAAACCTGACATAAAACTGTTTGAGCCGTTAACCAAACCGGTTATTTTATCGGAACCTCCGGATAAACTCCTGTAGAACAGTTCTGCGCCATCGCTTAGCTGCTTTGAACCTTGTGCCAGAACAGCAGAACCATTGTTGACTGCTATAAGTCCGTCGTTCAGCTTATTAACACCAGCATTAAATTTTTTCTGACCGTCTACAATTTTACTATTGCTATCGTAGAGTAGTTCAGCTCCGTCTTTTATTTCATTTAAGCCGTTATCAAGTTTCTTTAGATCAGCAGGAAGTTTATGTATTTGATTTAAAAGGGTTCCTACAATTTCTTCAGAAACGGACTTGGATACTTTATCCTTAAACTCTAGTGTAATTCTGTTTAGTACTTGACTTGCAAGATAATTTCTTTTTTCATTAACAGTATATGTTAAATTACCTTGAGTCTTGTTACTGCCGGCAGCGGAAGAAATATTTTTGGAGAAATCATCAGGTATATTAATCATAGCGTAATACCTTCTGTTTTCTACACCGTCTTTTGCATCAGATTCTGATGTAACAACCCATTTAAGATTTTTATCGTTTTTAATATTGTCTGTAATTTCTTTACCCAGATTTCTGCTTACACCGCCAATAGTTGCTCCGTTATCCTGATTAACAACGGCTACAGGAAGCTTGTCAAGTTTGCTGTATGGATCCCAAAAAGCATCTAAATAGAAGAAACTGTAAACCAATGGTATTAAAATAACTGCAACAACTACGGCAAATTTCTTGTATTTTCTTAATGCTTGCATAAATTTTACCTCCCTTTTCTCTGAATATAGATGTTCGTTTGAATTTTACTTAGTAATTTCGAATGTTTTAAATTAAAAATAATTTGAAATTCCAAATATTTCGACAAAAAAAACTATTTATTCCTAAAGCTAAAAATATCATCAAAGTGTGAATCAAGTGATGAAAGTATATTAATCAGGGCTTTTCTTTCGTCCTCACTAAGGATACCGTATATCTTTTCAGCCAGTATATTCCTAATAATAATAATTGATTCAAAAACATCTTTCCCAGTGTCAGAAAGAGAAATAAAAACTTGTCTACGGTCTTCATTGTCCCGTCTTCTGATGACATAACCTTTTTTTATAAGTCTGTCAACAGTAACAGTAGGAGTACCAAAAGTAACACCTAAAGAATTTGCAATTTCTGACATCCTCTTATCTTCCTCACCGTGACCTATAACAACTAATGTGTTGATTTCGATAACAGTAAGATCGTCAAGTGTTTTACTGAAAAATTTCTTACTCTCAAGTTTATTGTACTTATCAATAAGCTTTCTAAACAGTTCATCTACAATAAGTAAACTATTTTCTGTTTCTGAGTTCATGGTCTTTTAATCCTCACTTAATTTGAATTTCAAACTATTTTATTTTAATATACTACTGAATGTTTAAAAAGTAAACTGTTTTTGGAAAAAAATCAGTAATCACTTACAAATTTTGGGATATGTATTTACTTTAATACAAAATAATGGTAAAATAAGTATATATTTTACCAAAGAAAAGAAGTGGGGTTACATAATGCAAACAAATATTTACACACTTAACAAAGAAGTCGAGTGTCTTAAGCAGCAGCTTTATGATTTGTTGGATAATGAACCATGGGCGAAACACGACATTCTTAAAATCAGCAAGAGATTAGATGACTTAATTTTACAGTTTTATAGTTTAAATTAGCAACTACGATTAATTTCAATACATTCATGAATTACACATTCGATTAATGACCTTCTTTCAATTTGACTTATATGCTTTAAATTATTTTGGATATAACTGATTTTAAGTTCACTATTACTCTTAAAATCAGTTATATCTATCAAATTTTTTTTAAACACTTCCAGTAACAGTTTAAGAGTAATATAAGAACATTCAAACAATTGCTCGTTAAATACCTTACACATTTTCGGTTCCCCTTTCTGTCTTTTGTAAAATGCTTAGCTTATATAATAAAAATAAAGCTAATCACATTATATGTCAAATATTTCCTAATATGGGCTGTTTTTTATACCGTATTATTTGGTATAATTCATTGTATCAACACCTATTGTTCAGTAAGGATATGGTTATATGCTAAAGCTAGATATCTTGTTTGATGATTTACATTTAAAAAGTATTAGTTACAGAAGTGTTAAAAATATATATTCAATCTACGAAAATACGGATGGCTTTAAATTTGCAACAGGAGTTTATGGTTTTATAAGCTATGATGTATTTTCCAGTCAGCTTTTCAAATTTATATCTAAGGATAATGTATTCTTTTTGGATATTTTTCTTAAAAAAAAGGATTCGTTTATAGGCAAATCCATAGGTTTGGTCAAAGGCTCCTTGTCTGTTGAGGAAAATATACTCTGGATAAATTCATTTGCCATTGATTTACCGTATCAATCAAAGGGCTATGGTAAAAAAGTAATTAGTATTCTCGAGAATTACTTTAAAAATTCATTTAATGTAAATACTTATTGTCTTTCCGTAAGCAAAAATAATATATCCGGTTTTAAATTTTGGGAAAAATGCGGTTATACCGAATATGAATTTGACACCTTATATGATTTAAACAAAATAACCGAACATGCTCTGATTATGTGGAAGAAAGTGTAAAAAACATTAATATTACAAAATTATTACCAAAAAATTGCTGTTTTATTACTAAAAGTTTGACAAACTGTAATAAATTAAATATAATAATAACGAATTAAATAAGCTGAATCCTCGAAAGAGGTACGGAGGAACCAAGATTTGGGGTTAATCCATTTTTATTGTTTTAAGGAATGGTAGGGATGTCCTATTGCCCGAGCCCGTCAGCTAACTTCGGAAGCGCTACTATAGGAGGGGCCAATGACAGGTAAGATTACCAAGGTACTTGTCGCTTGTATTTTCGCCTTTTCACTTGTGTTAGTATGTTCTGCTGCAATGGCTGCTTCGCAGTCGGCTCAGATTGAGGGTACTGGCGTCAATGTAAGAAAAGAGCCTAATACTTCAGCAAGTGTCATCACTAAACTTTCCAATAAGAGAGTTTCAGTGCTTGATAAGTCTAGCGGTTGGTACAAGATTTCTTTTGATGGAAAGACCGGATGGGTAAGCAATGACTACATAAAGGTTATAACCACAAAAGGAAGTATTAATGCTAATGGTGTCAATTTTAGAGTGGGTGCCAGTACAAGCAGCAAAGTAATCAGTTCTTTAAAAGAGGGAACAGATGTACAAATACTGGATACACTTAATGAATGGCACAAAATTAAAGTGGGTTCAAAGGTTGGATACGTTTCGAAGAAATTTGTTTCTTCAGCAGCGAATTCAGCAAAAACTTCCCGTTCTACGGAAGCTGCGACATTTGTCAGCGATGATGATGATTCTCAAGTTGGCAGAATAATTGCATATGCAAAGAAGTTTATTGGTGTAAGGTATGTTTATGGTGGGAAAAGTCCAAGTGGCTTTGATTGCTCTGGCTTTGTCGGCTACGTGTATAAGAATTTTGGCGTTAGTCTTAACTGCTCAGCATCAGGCATGTATTCAAACGGAACAAGGGTTTCTAAGACAGCTTTAAGGGCTGGCGATTTGTTGTTCTTTGATGCATCTTCCAGAAAATCAGCTGGTGAAATAGACCATGTTGGTATTTACTTAGGTAACAACCAATTTATTCATGCATCAACTTCTAATGGAAAAGTGCTTATTCAGTGTCTATCTGAATATCGGGGAACTTACATTGGTGCGAAAAGAGTAATTTAAATCTTATCATAGACCACGAAAACGTCTTTTATAAGACGTTTTTGTGGTCTATATTAACTTTCAATTTTTATCTTGAAAATTCATAATTATTAATTCTATAAACTTAATATGGAGGTTGTTTTGAATATCAAAAGACCGCTCTGTCTTTTTGCTGTGTCCTTTATTTTGGGGATACTTCTTGTAAGCTGTATTGGATTGAATTCCTTTCTTATCACTTCATTCATAATTTTATTAACTATAATATGTTTTCTTAAAAATTTCGGAAAATTTAAAACTACAATTTTTATATTGCTTTCTTTTTTTATAGCAGGCGGGATGCTTTTCTATAATGCAGAATATCGCTATACCAAAAGCTTTAATCAGTATTACGGCAATCCCATAGAAGTAAAAGGTTTTATTGATAGTGAAGTACAGAATTCGGAGGACGGCAAATCAAATTTTGTTTTGCAAACAGAATCTGTAATTTATAAAAATAGGACCTTCAAGGTCAAAAACAGGATACTTGTTTATGTAAACAATATTAACATAAAAGGCTATAGAGCAAAAATCAGTTTTACGGGAGTTGTTGAAAAGCCAAAGCCTGCAACAAATCCGGGAGGCTTTGATTATAGAAGATATCTGGCATCTGTGGGGATTTCCGGACGAGTATATTTACATGGTGCATCCGATATTCAAGTCTCAGGTAAAAAGGGAGGTGGCTATTTATATAAAACAGGGTATGCAATAAAGAATAAAGTTGTTGACATAATCAGTTCTTCTCTGGATAAAAATCAGGCAGGACTACTGGAAGGTATGCTCATAGGATATAAGGACGGCTTGGATGAAAATGCCTTCAAAGCGTTCAGTAAAGCCGGGCTTACCCATATCATGGTAGCCTCGGGAATGAATATTGCATTTATTATTATGCCCTTTACTTTTATTTTCAAAAAGTTGCGTTTGAGCAATTTCAAAGCTAACATAATTACTATTTTTATACTTATATTATTTGTATTTGTTACGGGTTTTTCTGCCTCGGTAGTCAGGGCGGTTATTATGGGAATAATAATTTTGGCAGGCAGAATTATTATGCGTGAACCCGAAATATATACCAGTATTTCAGCCTCGGCACTTATTATACTGATAATTAATCCTTACACACTATTTGATATAGGATTTCAGCTATCTTTTGGTGCAACTTTGTCCCTTGTTTTGTTTTATCCGCGAATTAAGTCCTTTACCGAAGGAAAATATATCCCTAACGTAGTTTCAGATACACTTGCAGCAACCGTTGCAGCCCAATTGGGTGTTATACCCGTTACCTTGTATTATTTTAATAACTTTTCAACATTCTCTATTATTTCAAATATTCTCGTTGTACCGTTGGTTGAATTTGTAACAATTATAGGTTTTATTATGGTTTTTACAGGTTTACTTAATATATACTTGGCGGTTATTATCGGATACATTAATAACACCTTTCTATCCTTCATATTGTTTATTACAGAAGTAACGGCTAAAATACCGTTTTCGTTATTAAAATTACCTACCCCAACACTTGGAATGGTTTTGTTCTACTATTTATTCATAATTTATATGTTTAAAGGCAGGAATTATTTTAAGGTTAAGAAATACACAAAACACCTGAAAAGAGCAGTTGTTATTTTGACAATTATTATATTCGGGGCTAAGGCGCTAATACCTAAGCCTTTGGAAATAACATTTCTGGATGTGGGTCAAGGTGACAGCGCATTTATAAAAACAGCACATGGAACAAAAATACTCATTGACGGAGGAGGACGTGAGGCAAACTCAAAATCCAAGTTTGATATAGGGGAGTCAGTTATGATACCATATATTCTTGACAGGGGTACTAAAAAAGTCGATATTGTTATTGCCTCACACGGACATTCTGACCATACGGAAGGTCTCGAGGCAGTACTCAGAGAACTGTCTGTAGGTACGGTTATAGTGCCGGAAACTGACGGGAAAGGCTTTGGGAAAATAAATAGTATATGTAAAGATAAAAATATTTTAATAATTAAATGCAAACAGGGAGATAGAATAAACCTTGATAACGAAACGGTATTAGAAGTATTAAACCCCCTCCCATACAAAATAGACAGCATTGCCCAAGAGGATTTGAATGAAAGCTCATTAGTGTTAAAATTACTTTATAAGAATGCTAAAGTTTTGTTTACGGGAGACAGTGGGCTTCCCTCAGAGGAAAGAATGTTACAGCAAGGGCTGGATTTAAAAGCGGACATAATAAAAGTAGGACATCACGGGTCTCCCGGCTCATCAAGTAAGGATTACATAATGGCGGTTAAGCCGAAATATGGTATTATACCGGTAGGTCGCAACAATTTCGGCCATCCCAGCCAATTTGTTATTGATACATTTGAGAAGCAGGGAGCGAGACTTTTTAGGACGGACGAAAGCGGTGCAGTTATTGCTGCCAGCTATGGAAATGGGTTTAACATTAGGACAATGATACCTTAAAAATACAATAAATAGAGGAAGAATATGAGTTTTGATATATTAAAAAAAGAATTAAAGGAAAATAAACTGCAAAATGTATACCTCTTTTATGGTCAGGAAGATTACCTTATAAAGTACTATATGAATGCTATAGGTAACCTGATTGTTGACGAAGAAACAAAGGATTTAAATTATATATATCTTGAAGGCAAAAAGGATACGAATACGCTTATTGAAAACTGCGAAACAATGCCTGTTTTTTGCGATAAAAAGCTTGTAATTTCAAGGAATTCCGGCTATTTTAAGTCAAAAAAAGGAGGCGGCGAGGGGTCTGATAAGAAATCAGAAAATAATAAACTTGCAGACTATATTGAAAATATGCCTCCCTATACTTGTCTCATATTTGTGGAGCAGGAAGTAGACAAGAGAATAAAGCTGGTTAATACCATAAAGAAAAAAGGGCTTGTTGTTGAGTTTGATTATCAGAAGCCTGCTGACCTTGTAAAATGGGTCGTAAAGGTTTTTAAAAGCCATAAAAAAACAATAGATACCATTGCAGCCTCGTATATAGTTGAAAACAGCGAATATTCCATGGTAGAGCTGTTAAATGAAATTGACAAAATAGTAAATTTTACAGGCGAAATACAGAATATTTCCATTGACGATGTAAAGTCAGTATGTACAACTACTATAAAAAGCAGAATTTTTGACCTTACAGATGCAGTAGCAGAAGGAAATATTTCAAAAGCACTTATGCTTTTAAATGACATGGCTTTTTTAAAGGAGCCCATGCAGAAAATAATGTACATGATTGTAAGACAGATAAGAATGGTATACAGAATGAAGTTACTCAAACAACAGGGCATGAGGGAGGATGCGGCAGCAAAGCAAATGGGACTAACACCTTTTGTTGCCTCTAAAGTTCTTGGTTTAAGCAGGAATATGGAAATAGGGGTTTTGGAAAAGGCCATGTATTACAGCCTTGAACTGGATGAGTCCGTAAAGACGGGAAAAATGACTGACAGAACAGCAATTGAGCTTCTCATAGTCTCAATGAAATAATACAAATATGGGGGTCAGGTGGATTTGCAAAAGTGGATACTAAAAAATCCTAAGTTTGATTTTAAAAAAATGTCAAAAGAATTAGGAATCAGCGAACTTCTTTGCAGGATTATAGTAAACAGGGGCATTAAGGATTTAGATAATGCCAGAAAATATATAAAGGCCGATTTACAAGGGCTAAACGATCCCAGACTAATGAAAGATATGGTTTTGGGTGTTTCAATTGTTCAAGAAAAAATAAAGCTCAATAAAAAAATTCGGATTATTGGCGACTACGATGTTGATGGGGTTGTAAGTACTTATATATTATATAAAGCCTTGGCCAGGTGTGGTGCAAATGTTGACTATGCCATTCCTCACAGAATACTGGATGGATACGGGATAAATAACAGCTTGGTTGAAAATGCTTTAAATGACGGCATTGACACTATTATTACCTGTGATAACGGTATTGCTGCAAGAGAGCAGATACAATTTGCAAAAGAATCCGGTATGACAGTAATAGTTACAGACCATCATGATGTACCAGACATTATTCCCGAAGCTGATGCAATTATAGATATGAAGCAGGCAGATTGTCGGTATCCCTTTAAACTACTATGCGGGGCAGGGGTAGCGTTTAAATTTACACAGGTACTATACGAGGAAATGTGTATTCCCCGTGAGGAAGAAGCCGAATTTTACGAGTTCGTTGCAATTGCAACTGTTTGCGATGTAGTTGATTTGACTGAAGAAAACAGGATACTTGTAAGAAAGGGGCTTAATACAATAGCAGATACAAAAAATATCGGACTTAATGCACTTCTGCAAAAGACAGGAATATCAGGAAAAAGTATAGGTGTATACCATCTCGGTTTTATAATAGGTCCGTGTATTAATGCATCTGGCAGGTTGGATTGGGCCATGAAGGGGTTGAAATTACTCCTTATTGACAATCAACAGGAAGCAGAAGCCTTGGCAGCTGAATTATATGAATTGAACAATGAGCGAAAATCCATGACCGTAAAAGGTGTGGAAGATACAATTGAAACAATAGAAAACAGTGATTTAAAAGGTGACAGAGTTTTGGTAGTATATAAGCCGGAAATCCATGAAAGTATTGCGGGCATCATTGCCGGAAAGGTAAGAGAAAAATATAATGTTCCAACATTTATACTTACAAGAGGTGAGAATTGCGTAAAAGGCTCTGGTCGCTCAATAGAAGAATATAATATGTTTGAGGAACTTTTAAAGTGTAAGGAGCTTTTTACCAAATTCGGGGGCCATCCAATGGCAGCCGGATTCAGCCTGGACGCTGATAAAGTTGATATTTTAAGGGAAAGAGTAAACAGTATTACTACACTTACAGAGGATGACCTTATTCCTAAAATATATATTGACGCACATATACCGTTATCTGCAATTAACATAAGGACGGCAGAGGAATTAAGTTATTTGGAGCCATACGGAAAAGGAAACACAAAACCTCTGTTTGCTGAAAAAAATATATCAGTAAGGAAAGCCACGGTATTCGGAAATGAAAGAAAAGTATTAAAGCTTAGATTACAGAACGGAAACAGTTTTGTTGACTGCGTTTACTTCGGAAATATTGATGAGTTCGATACATATGTTTCTGAAAGGTTCGGAAGTGAAGAATTACAAAACATATATGCAGGACGTAACAGTATTATAAAACTGGATATGATTTTCAACATTGATATCAATGAATATAATGGATATCGAAATGTTCAAATTGTTTTACAATATTACAGATAGTATCTTATATAGTAAATAATAAATTATGGGGCTGATAAAAAACAGAAAAACTATCTGTTTTTTATCAGCCTTAAATAATCACAAAATTATTATACTAAAGTCAAAAGAAATTATATTGAGATGGAAACAGTTTACATTTTATAATGAGTTGAAATGAGATTTACTAATCGATCTTTTCAACTTGCTCCTATTCTTTACACCTGCCTATTAAAAATAATTCTTGTTCGGGTCGTAGTATTAGTTGTGGCATCATTAATAATCAGGGAAAGTGCTTCGTTGGTTCGAATTTTAATTCGTGAAATATAAGAAGGGAGGTTAAGAAGTAGAATTCGAAGCATTTGTATACCTTCTCTCTAATTTACGTTAGGTTAAATAAATCCGGTAAAGTAAATATATTAACTCATCTTTATATTATACAGGTGATATAGGAGTCTATTTTATTGCTTCAATTTTTAAACACCAATTTAAAAATTTTTAAGGAGGCTTAATTTTATGTCTAAGAGAGTTAAGAAATTATCAATTCTTCTTGTTGTTTGTATACTGGTATCAATTTCAGGAATTAATACCGTTTTTGCGGATTATCCGATATTTTACCAGCGCTATACTGCTGACCCGAGCGGTATAGAAGCCAATGGACGACTTTATCTTTATTGTTCACATGATGTATATGATCCAAGTAATCCGGGTTATAAAATGAATGATATAACCTGTATATCTACTGATGATTTAAAAAACTGGACTGACCACGGAGAGGTTTTTAAAGCATCAGGCTGGGCTTCATTGTCATGGGCTCCCACAGTTGTAGCTAAGAATAATAAATACTATATGTATTTCGGAAATGGTGGCGGTTCAATAGGAGTTGCAGTAAGCGATAGTCCTACCGGACCTTTTAAGGATGCATTGGGAAAAGCTCTTATAACCGGAAGCACTCCCGGAGTAAATGCTCCCAGCGGATTCTGGTGCTTTGACCCGGGCGCCTTTGTGGATGATGACGGACAGGCTTATGTATACTTTGGCGGAAACGGCGAGGGTAATACAAGGGTAATTAAGCTTAACGATGATATGATAAGTATTAAAGGCTCTGCTTCTCAGATTGTGGCTCCGATTTTCTTTGAAGCTTCATTGCTTCATAAGTACAAAGGCAAGTATTATTTCTCTTATTCTACGAATTTTTCAAAAGGAGCTGCCACTATAGATTACATGATGAGTGACAACCCTATGACAGGATTCCAATACAAAGGAACAGTATTAGCAAATCCTCCTTCTAATGAGGGCAATAATAACCATCAATGTATATTCTCATATAAGAATAACTGGTATATAGCTTATCACAACAGAGCACTTGCAATAGCTAATGGTGCTTCGAGCGGTGATGCAAGAACATACCAGAGAAATGTGTGCATAGATAAAATAACCTACAACGCAGACGGAACAATGCAGAAGGTTAACATTACCAAAGACGGTCTTACCCAACTGAAGTATGTAAATCCTTATGTTGTTAATGAAGCAGAAACCATGGCGCAGGAAAGCGGTATAAATACTGAAGCTTGCAACGCCGGTGGCCGTGATGTATGCAATATTGAGAATGGTGACTGGGTAAAGGTAAGAGGCGTTGATTTTGGTTCTGCCGGGGCAACATCATTCGATGCCAGTGTTGCATCAGCGAACAGCGGAGGCAGTATTGAAATCCGTCTTGACAGTGCTGACGGAAAGCTTGTTGGAACTTGTAACGTCGCAGGAACCGGAGACTGGCAGAAATGGGTAACAAAATCCTGTGCAGTTAGCGGTGCAACAGGAGTACATGACTTATATCTGAAATTTACCGGAGGAAGCGGGTATTTATTCAATATAAATAATTGGAAGTTCAATACTCAAGCAAGTAAAATTGTATACGGAGACCTTGACGGAAGCGGAGATATAAATGCACTTGACTTTTCACTTATGAAGCAGTTTATTCTTGGCTCGATAACAAAGTTCCCTTCCGCTGATGGAATCACTGCTGCTGACTTGGATGGCAGCGGCTCTATAGATTCTCTTGACTATATACTTCTGAAAGAATATCTCCTCGGTAAAAGAACACAGTTCCCGGTTGAAATAAAGTAGCAGGTATCAGTTGAGAATTCCCAAATGAAATATACCAATGGGGATACTTAAAAAAGGCTCAAAACACAGGTGAAATGACCCTGTAGTTTGAGCCTTTTTGATGTTTTATAGAAAATATATTGTGGGGCAAAAAGCAATTATTTCCTCCACTATATTTATACGTCCTTGTAACCTTAGATTTATTTATTTATAATATATTAATGTATGATATAATATTTACTTATGAGAGGAGTTTACTATGGATTTTAAAGATAAACTCAGACATGTTATGGATTTTCCTAAGGAAGGCATCGATTTTATCGATATTACGACTGTTCTTCAGGATTCTGAGGCATTTAGAGAATGTATGGATACATTCAAGACACTGGCGGAAAAAATGGGAGATTTTGATATTATCGTAGGTTCAGAGTCAAGAGGATTTATTTTTGGTGCCCCCTTGGCATACCACATGAATAAAGGCTTTGTTCCTGTAAGAAAGAAAGGAAAACTTCCATACAAAACCGTACGTGAAGAATATGATCTGGAATACGGAACAGATGTCCTCGAAATGCATTCAGATGCAATTAAGCCGGGACAGAGAGTATTAATAGTTGATGATCTTCTTGCAACGGGCGGAACTACCCAAGCTAACATCAGACTTGTTGAGCAGCTGGGAGGAGAGGTTGCAGGTGTAATATTCTTTATAGAGCTTATGTCTCTGAATGGAAGAGATAAGCTTAAAGGCTATAAAGTTGATTCAATAGTAAAATTTTGACAAGACTAATTATGTAATTCATTCGGGCGTCGTTTGACAGGTGGAGGGACACATTGATAGACAGCTTTTCAGTACTTGTTGAGAAAGTTAGAAAATACGACCCTGGTTGCAGCTTTGAGATGCTTGAAAAAGCATACTCTGTTTCAAAAGCAGCACATATGGGTCAACAGAGAATATCAGGAGAGCCATACATTATTCATCCGGTTGAGGTTGCTATAATTTTAGCAGAGATTGAATTGGATTGTACGGCACTTGTTGCTGCCCTTTTACATGATACCATTGAAGATACAACATGTACTTACGATCAGTTGAAAGCTCAGTTTGGACAGGAAGTAGCAGAATTGGTGGACGGTGTTACCAAGTTGGGAAAAATCCCATTCACTACAAAGGAAGAGCAGCAGGTTGAAAATCTTCGCAAGATGTTTTTGGCCATGGCCAAGGATATCAGGGTTATTATGATAAAACTTGCCGACAGGCTTCATAATATGAGAACCCTGAATTACATGACTCAGGACAAACAACTTGAAAAAGCAAGAGAAACCCTTGAGATATACGCACCCCTTGCACATAGACTTGGTATTTCCAAAATTAAGTGGGAGCTTGAAGATATTTGTCTTAGGTATCTTGATCCAAAGGGATACTATGATCTTGTTGAAAAAATTAATACAAAGAGAAAACAAAGAGAAGCATATATAACAATAATTATTGATACTCTACGTGAAAAAACAAACGAACTAAGAATAGAAAATGCACAAATAGATGGGAGACCAAAGCACTTCTACAGTATTTACAGAAAGATGGTAAAGCAGAACAAGACACTGGATCAAATATATGACTTGTTTGCATTCCGTATAATTGTAAATTCTGTAAAAGATTGTTATGCGGTGCTGGGGCTTGTCCATGAACTATATAAACCTATGCCGGGCAGGTTCAAGGATTATATAGCCATGCCCAAACCAAATATGTACCAATCATTACATACAACATTGATTGGACCTGAAGGTCAGCCTTTTGAGGTTCAGATAAGAACATGGGATATGCACAGGGTTGCAGAGGTTGGTATTGCGGCTCATTGGAAATACAAGGAAGGAATTAACAACGCAAAGGATTCCGACAATAAATTTGCATGGCTCCGGCAGCTTTTGGAATGGCAAAAGGATACCAGAGACGAAAGCGAATTTATGGAAACACTCAAGATTGACCTGTTTACGGATGAGGTATTTGTATTTACTCCAAAAGGTGATGTAATAAATCTTCCTGTAGGCTCAACGCCTGTGGACTTTGCTTATGCAATACACAGTGCTATCGGTAACAAAATGATAGGTGCCAAGATAAACGGTAAAATGGAGCCTATTGATTATAAGCTGAAAAACGGCGATATAATAGACATTCTTACTTCCTCAACAATTCATGGCCCCAGCAGGGATTGGCTTAAAATTGTTAAGAGCAGTCAGGCGAAAAGTAAGATTAATCAGTGGTTCAAAAAGGAAAAGCGTGAAGAGAATATAATCAGGGGCAAGGAAATGCTTGAGCGTGAGCTTAAAAAGCAGGGCTTGTCCTATACACAGCTATTTCGAAACGAGTGGGTTGAAATTGTATTAAGAAAATACAATTTTGCATCTCAGGAAGATTTATATGCCGGAGTAGGATATGGAGCAATTACGTCAAACAAGGTTATAACCAGGCTAAAGGAAGAATTTAAAAAGACACTTAAACCTGAAGAGTTAGAAGAAATACTGGAAACAATTGCCCAGACAAAAAATGATAGAAAGAAAAAGCACACTCTTGAAAGCGGTGTAATAGTAAAGGGAATTGATAATTGCCTTGTGCGTTTATCAAGATGTTGTAACCCTGTTCCCGGTGATGAGATAATCGGGTATATAACCAGAGGCAGAGGTGTTTCAGTCCACAGAAGCGACTGTATAAATATTTCTGCTGATCAGGAAGAAGAAGAAAGGCTTATAGATGTAAAGTGGCGTTCTACCAATGATGTTGCCTATAAGGCAGATATAGTGCTTATGGCTAATGACAGGACTTCTCTCCTGCTGGATGTTACCAACTGTATCACAGAAGCAAAAATACCTATAAAGGCAGTCAATGCAAGGACTACCAAGGAACAGATTACGATTATAACTCTTACCCTTGAGATAACAAACACCGAGCAACTGGAAAAAATAATTAAAAGACTTAGGAAAATAGACAGCGTATTTGATGTAACCAGAAATAAACAATAATCGGGGGTTTTCAGGTAAATGAGAGCAGTTGTTCAAAGAGTAAAAAAATCAACTGTTACTGTAAGCGAGAAGCTTGCAGGAAGCATTGGTCAGGGTCTTATGGTTCTTCTTGGAGTTGGTAAGGAAGATGACCACCGTGATATAGAATATCTATCAGAAAAAATACTGAATTTGCGTATTTTTGAGGATGAAGACGGTAAGATGAATAAGTCTCTGTTAGATATAGGGGGACAATTGCTGGTTGTATCACAATTTACACTTTTCGGAGATTGCAGGAAAGGCAGACGACCCGGTTTTGACAAAGCTGCCAAACCTGAGATTGCAAAAGAACTATATGAAGGTTTTGTATGCAAGTGTAAAGAAGCCGGTGTAGTTACCGAAACAGGAATTTTTCAGACTGACATGCTGGTAGATATAAGCAATGACGGTCCGGTTACACTTATATTGGACAGTAAAAAGGAATTTTGATGACGGAGGTTCGGCATATGTTTGTAAAACCAATAAATGGAGGTTTATTTGACTCGGTATCCTATATAGTTGGAAATGGAAATGAAGCTGTTCTGATAGATGCAGGAGTTCCCTCTGACAAGGTGCTTGCTGCACAAGAAGAACTAAAAACCAGTATTAAAAAAATAATACTTACTCATGGACATATTGACCATATTACTTATGTTGACGATATAGCGGCTAAAACAAATGCCAAGGTATATATTCATGTCGACGATGAGCAGGCAATGTCAGATGCAAGACTAAATATTTCTGCTTTTACGGGAAGTTCGGCAACCTTTGAATGTAAGTACGAAGTTCTTAGGGACGGAAGCAGTATGAAAGTCGGAGGACTGGAATTTAGGGTAATTCATACTCCAGGACACACCGCCGGCTCTATCTGTATTCAGGTTGAAAATCTGCTATTCTCCGGAGATACATTATTTAAATACGGGTATGGAAGAGTTGATTTGCCAAACGGCAATTTTTCTGATATTTATAGTTCAATTGTCGAGAAGCTTTTTGTATTGCCCGGCGGAATTATAGTTTATCCCGGTCACGGTGTAAGTACTACCATTATTGATGAAATAAGAGACAATCCTATAAAAAATGCGGTTCAATGGTAAAAAGAGGATGAAATGTTAATATACAACAACAAGACTAAAAATTTTGATTATGAACTTGAAGATGTAGTAAAATTATTTTTTGCTCAAAACGAAATAAAGAAATTCAATGAGCCTTGGGATGATTGTTCCGGGGCATTTCTTTTCTGTTTTATGTCTTATGAGGGCGGAAATGACTTCTTTAATATCAGCTTGAAGGACAAAGGATTTAGCGAGATTATAAGCCTTAACTGCACAGGTGTAATGGAATCTTCGGATAAGCTTAAAGTAAAAGAGTTTAAAAGAAGCCTAAAGAGAAAGCTGTTTTTATTGCTGACCCAATATACCGGCAAGATTATACCCTGGGGCATCCTTACAGGTATAAGGCCTGTAAAGCTGGTAAATGAGTTGATTGATATGAAGCTCACAAAGGAGGATATTATTTGTGCTTTACAAAAGGATTACTTTGTAACGGAGAATAAGTCAAGGCTTCTGTATGAAGTAGCAGATAATCAAAGAGAATTGTTTACAGAGTCAAGGGAAAATAGCATATCACTGTACGTTGGTATTCCTTTTTGTCCTACTCGTTGCTTATATTGCTCCTTTAGCTCAAGTACCATATCGCAATATAAGAAGATGGTGGGCGTTTATGTAGATACTTTATTAAAAGAAATAAGGCATACAGCGCAGCTTATGAGAGAAAAAGGCCTTGTCGTTGAAAGTATATATATTGGAGGGGGAACACCCACCTCGTTGAATGAACGGCAGCTGAGTCGTCTCCTAAGTGGGATTGAAGAGTGTATTGATATGACTTACCTTAGAGAATACACCCTTGAGGCCGGACGTCCGGATACCATAACTATTGAGAAGCTAAAGGTTATTAAAAACAGTCGTGTTTCACGAATCAGCATAAACCCTCAGACAATGAATGAAAAAACCCTTGAAAGAATAGGAAGATTTCATACCCCGGAAGATGTTGTTAATGCTTTTAAGGCTTCAAGGGATATGGGTTTTGACAATATAAATATGGATTTAATCTGTGGACTTCCCGGAGAGGACGTTGAAATGTTTGGTGAAACCCTAAGAAAAATAAAAGAGTTGAACCCGGACAGTTTGACAGTTCATACAATGGCCATAAAAAGAGCTTCACAGCTAACAAAGGAAATAGAAAAATACAGTCTAAAGACTCAGTATGTTGATTCTGCCTTAATGGTTGATATGGCTCGTGAATGCTCAAAAGAAATGAGTCTTAACCCGTATTATCTTTACAGGCAGAAAAATATTCTTGGCAATCTGGAAAATGTAGGATATAGTAAAATTGGTATGGAATGCTTATACAATATACAAATAATGGAAGAACGTCAGACAATACTGGCCTGTGGAGCAGGAGCGGTTACAAAGGTGGTTTTCCCTATGAACAGATTGGAAAGGTCATTTAATGTAAAAAGTGTTGAGGAATACATCGGTAGAATAGACGAAATGCTGGAGCGGAAAGCCAATATTCTTATGGAAGAAAATAATAAATATTGACAAGCTTAGATGTAAATTCTAAAATATATGTATGTAAATAGGGAAGTAGCCTTAAAAGGGAAGAGTAATTAGTACTGCTATTAAGGGAATGGTTGTCTTAGACTGAGAGCAGCTTATAGTAAGACTATTGAAAGACACCCTTCAGAGCATAGCTCCGGGCTGACGAGATTCACTCGTCCGTTTTCCGCGTTAAGGAGCTAAGTGGGTTCTATATTTGAATCATTAGGGTGGCACCACGGGAAGTTCCTCTCGTCCCTTGTTGGGATACGGGAGGTTTTTTACTGTTCGTGGGTATGCTTTCATTAGAAATTACGTATTTCTTTTAATATTTAGTTAATGTGTTAATAATTTGTAGTGTATTATACTTTTATGATAGGAGTTGTTTAAATGGCAAAAGAAGTAATTACGCCTTCAATATTGCCGGGCTTTATGGAATTGTTACCGGCTGATCAGATTGTTTTTAACAATATGCTGGATACTATTAAAAAAACATATGAAAAGTACGGTTTTATACCTCTTGATACACCGATGATTGAGAAGTCGGAAGTTTTGCTGGCAAAAAGCGGCGGTGAAACAGAGAAGCAGGTATACAGGTTTAATAAGGGAGATAACGATTTATCCCTGAGGTTTGACCTTACGGTTCCCCTTGCCAGATACGTGTCACAGCATTTCGGTGATTTGACATTTCCCTTCAAGAGGTATCATATAGGCAAGGTTTTCAGGGGTGAGAAGCCACAAAAGGGCAGATTCAGAGAGTTTTATCAATGCGATATAGATATTATAGGAAATGAAAACCTCAGCGTAATTAATGATGCTGAAATATTAAGTGTTATTTATTCAACTTTTAAAGCACTTGGATTTGATGATTTTACTATCAGAATAAATAACAGGAAAGTACTTAACGGGTTTTTTGAGGGTCTTCAGGTATCGGACAAAACTGAAGTACTGAGAACCATAGATAAGCTTGAAAAAATAGGCAATGAAGCTGTACTAAAGGAGCTTGAAGCCATAGGACTTTCTAAGGAAAATTCACAAAGAGTTTTGGACTTTGTAGGAACCAAGGGCAGTTGCAGGGATATAATAAAACATCTCAGGGAAATGAATTTCCAGAATGAAATGTTTAATGAAGGTATAGATGAACTGGAATTAGTGGTTAACTACATAGATTCCTTCAAGGTTCCTTCAGCAAATTATACTATAGACCTTACTATTGCAAGGGGATTGGACTATTATACAGGCACGATATACGAAACTGTTCTAAACCGGTATCCGTCTATCGGCAGTGTATGTTCAGGAGGAAGGTATGATAATCTTGCTCAAAAGTATACAACAAAGAAATTACCGGGGGTAGGTATTTCCATAGGTCTTTCCAGACTGTTTTATCAGTTGAGGGAGGCAGGAATTCTTGGAGAAATGAAAAGAGCTACGCCTTCAGAGATACTTGTAATACCAATGAACGGAACAATGGGAAATGCTTTGGAAATAGCAACAAAAATAAGGGATGAAGGCGTGTCTGCTGAAATATACTTTAACGAAGGAAAAATAGGAAAGAAGTTTTCGTATGCCGATAAACTGGGTATACCTTATGTAATAGTTGTTGGTGAAGATGAGGTTAAATCGGGTATATTTAAATTAAAAGACATGGCAACAGGTGAACAGGCTGATTTGTCTGTTGAACAGATAATTGAAAAATTAAAAGCACAGGATAACATATAATCAGAAGAATCTGATGGGAGGATATAAACATGGGAGAATCAATACATGGCTTAAAGAGAAGTCATAAGTGTACAGAACTGAGCAGTTCAAATATCGGTGAGAAAGTAACGGTTATGGGCTGGGTTCAAAAACAAAGAAATCTGGGAAGCTTGGTTTTTATTGATTTAAGAGACAGAACAGGAATTGTACAGCTTGTTTTTACTGATAAAGACGGTGAAATGTTTGACAAGGCTAAGACAATCAGAAGTGAGTTCGTAATAGCAACCGTGGGTACTGTAGCGGCTCGTTCACCTGAGGCGGTAAACAAAAAAATGGCCACGGGAGAGATTGAGATAATTGCAAGTGAACTGAGAGTACTCAGCACTTCTGAAACACCACCTATGTATATAGAGGAAAATTCAGAAGTTAACGAGCAAACACGTCTTAAGTACAGATTTTTGGACTTGAGAAGACCTGATATGCAAAGGAATCTCATACTTAGACACAGAGTTGCAAAAGTGGCAAGAGACTATTATGATGAAAACGCATTTTTGGAAATTGAAACTCCTATATTAATAAAGAGTACACCGGAGGGTGCAAGAGATTATCTCGTGCCTAGCAGAGTTCATCCCGGAAAGTTCTTTGCATTGCCTCAGTCACCACAGCTGTATAAACAGATATTGATGGTGTCAGGTTATGACAGATATTTCCAGATTGCTAAATGTTTCAGAGATGAAGATTTGAGAGCTGACAGACAGCCTGAGTTCACTCAGATAGATATTGAGATGTCATTTGTAAATGTTGATGATGTTCTGGAGGTTAATGAAGGATTTGTAAAAAAGGCGTTTAAGGAAGCTTTGAATATAGATGTTGAAACTCCCTTTTTAAGAATGCCTTATGCTGAAGCTATGGAGAGGTTTGGTTCAGATAAGCCGGATATCCGTTTTGGCATGGAACTTATAAATATGTCAGACATGGTTGCAAATTGCGGTTTTAAGGTATTTACAGATGCAGTTGCCATGGGTGGAAGTGTTAGAGCAATAAATGCAAAGGGCTGTGCTAAATTCAGCAGAAAAGAAATAGATGCATTGGTAGAAGTGGTTAAGACTTACAAGGCAAAAGGAATGGCATGGATTTCCATTAGTCCGGAAAACGAGATAAAATCTTCATTTGCCAAATTTATGTCAGAGGACGAAATGAAGTCTATACTCGATAGAGCTCAAGCTGAGCCCGGAGATTTGATATGTTTTGTAGCTGATAAGAACAATGTGGTTTTTGATGCATTGGGACAGTTGAGACTTGAAATTGCAAGAAAGCTGGATATTCTCAATCCTGATGAATTCAAATTCCTATGGGTTACTGAATTCCCATTATTCGAATATGATGAGGATGAACAGAGATGGGCTGCGAAACACCATCCGTTTACAAGTCCTATGGATGAAGACCTTGAATACTTGGATACTGACCCGGGGAGAGTACGTGCGAAGGCTTATGACATGGTTTTAAACGGTGTTGAGCTTGGAGGAGGAAGTATCAGAATTCATATACAGGAGTTGCAGGCAAAGATGTTCAAAATGCTTGGTTTTTCAGAAGAGGATGCTAACAGGAAGTTTGGTTTCCTTTTAGAGGCATTTAAGTACGGTACTCCACCTCACGGCGGAATGGCATTTGGTCTTGACAGGCTTGTAATGCTTATGGCAAAGAAAAACAGTATCAGGGACGTAATAGCTTTTCCTAAGGTACAGAATGCATCCTGTCTTATGTCAAATGCACCGGATGTTGTTGATGAAAAACAGATTGAAGAGTTGCATATAAATATATCAAAAGAATAATCAATTTAAAATTCTAATTTGGAGAGATTAGGTCGTTAATTATGAAGAAAAAATATCATGTGGGGTTAGATGTCGGTTCAACCACTGTAAAAATGGCTGTGCTGGATAAAGATAATAGAATAGTATATTCAAAATATCAAAGACATTATTCAGATATACGTAAAACTATATTTGAATTAATGAATGAAATGTGCAATTATTTTTATCAGGAAGAATGTACTATGATGATAACCGGGTCCGGTGGATTGCTGGTTTCACAGTGGTTGGGGCTTGAATTTATTCAAGAGGTAATTGCAGGTTCAGAAGCAATTCAAACCATCATTCCTCAAACAGATGTAGCTATAGAATTAGGTGGAGAAGATGCTAAAATCACATATTTCCGCGGAGGTCTGGAACAGAGGATGAATGGTACCTGTGCAGGTGGTACAGGTGCTTTCATTGACCAGATGGCTTCCTTGCTGCAGACGGACGCAGCAGGGCTTAATGAATTTGCCAAAAAAAGCAGAGTCATATATCCAATTGCGGCAAGGTGCGGTGTTTTTGCCAAGACAGACATACAACCGCTCCTTAACGAAGGTGCTGCAAAGGAAGACATAGCCGCTTCAATATTCCAGTCTGTAGTAACACAGACAATAAGCGGGCTTGCATGCGGAAAACCAATAAGCGGAAATATTGCGTTTCTGGGAGGTCCCCTTTATTTTCTCTCTGAGCTTAGAAAAAGGTTTGAGATTACACTTAATTTGAGACCGGAACAAGTTATTTTTCCTGAAAACTCTCAGCTATTTGTGGCAGTGGGTGCAGCTCTATCTTCCAAAGAATGTAAAATAACATCCTTTAAGGAGATAAAAAACAAGTTACCGGTTTTAAATACTATATCAGTACATGAGGTTGAGCGTTTAAAACCACTATTCAGTTCGCAAGAAGAATTGGATGAATTCAGAAACAGACATAGGCGGCAGTCAGCTTCCGTTAAACTCCTTGAAAAATACAAGGGGGATTGTTTCCTAGGGATTGATGCCGGCTCCACAACAACAAAGGCTGTTTTAATTAACAATGAGGGCGAACTTCTTTATTCCTTCTATGGCAGCAATAATGGAAGCCCTTTGAGTTCATCTATTAAGATATTAAATGATATCTATTCCAAATTGCCTGCAGACGCTAAAATTGTTAACTCCACCGTAACAGGTTACGGGGAAGGGTTGATAAAGTCTGGGCTAGGGGTAGACATCGGAGAAATTGAGACAATCGCACACTACAAGGCTGCGGATTTCTTTCTGCCGGGAGTAGATTTTATTCTTGATATTGGCGGTCAGGATATGAAATGCCTTAAAATAAAAGATGGTGTTATTGACAGCATTATGCTTAACGAGGCATGTTCCTCGGGGTGTGGGTCTTTTATTGAGACTTTTGCCAAGTCCCTGAATTTTGCAGTGGAAGATTTTGCCGAACAGGCATTATTGGCTGAAAAGCCTGTTGACCTTGGTTCAAGGTGTACTGTATTTATGAATTCAAGAGTTAAGCAGGCTCAAAAAGAAGGGGCTCAGGTTGGAGATATATCAGCAGGTTTATCCTATTCGGTAATCAAAAATGCACTCTTGAAGGTTATCAAAATAAGAGACCCTAAGGAAATGGGTAAAAAAATAATCGTTCAGGGAGGAACCTTCTTAAATGATGCTGTACTAAGAAGCTTTGAGCTTATATCAGAGAGAGAGGCTGTAAGGCCTAATATAGCCGGATTAATGGGCGCTTTCGGTGCTGCTCTTATAGCAAAAGAACGGTATACCGGGGGAACATCAACCATTTTATCAAGGGAAAATATAGGAAACTTTGTCTTTGATACTGAGCTTCAAAGATGTAAGCTATGCAGCAATAACTGTCTTCTTACTATCAATCAATTCAGTGACGGAAGCAGATTTGTATCCGGAAACAGATGCGAAAGAGGTGCGGGCATTGAAAGTACAACACAGGATGTTCCGAATTTGTATGATTACAAATATAAAAGAATTTTCGGATACAGGCAAAACAGTGATGTTGAGCGCAGAAGGGGGACAGTAGGCATACCACGTGTTCTTAACATGTATGAGAACTATCCTTTCTGGTTCACTTTCTTTGACGAATTAAAATTTAAGGTGGTTTTGTCACCTCGTTCATCAAAGAAAATATATGAACTGGGTATAGAGACTATGCCTTCAGAATCTGTTTGCTATCCGGCTAAACTAGTACACGGGCATATTATGAGCCTTATAAATCAAAAGGTTAACTATATATTTTACCCTTCTTTACCTTATGAGAAGGTTGAGGATGAGGGGGCCGACAATCATTATAACTGTCCGATTGTTACTTCATATCCTGAAGTAATTAAAAATAATATGGATATACTTCACACAAGCGGAGTTAAATTCTTTAATCCATTCTTGCCCTATGATGACAAGGAAAAACTTAAAGTACGTCTTTTCCAAGTGCTGGGCAAAGAGTTTGGTATCTCAAAGGCAGAAATTGAGCAGGCCGTAGAAAAGGCATGGACAGAAGAAGAACAGGCAAGAGAAGATGTCAGGAAAAAAGGTGAAGAAACTCTTAAATATTTAATGGAGACAGGTAAAAAGGGTATAGTACTTGCCGGAAGGCCGTATCATGTGGACCCTGAAATACACCATGGAATACCCCAGATAATTACTTCCTTTGGATTTGCAGTACTTACAGAGGACTCTGTGGCTCATCTGGGAAAGACAGAAAGGCCCCTTAGAGTTGTTGACCAGTGGAAATACCATTCACGTTTGTATGGAGCGGCAACAGTAGTAAAGGAACACCCGGAACTTGAAATGATTCAGTTGAATTCCTTTGGATGCGGACTTGATGCCGTTACAACTGACCAAGTTCAGGAGATATTGCACTCAAATGACCAAATATATACTGCATTGAAAATAGATGAGGGCAACAATCTGGGAGCAGCTAAAATCAGAATAAGATCATTAGTTGCTGCAATTGAAGAAAGAGATAAGAAAACTGTCAAGCACCATAATAAATCAGGTAGTTTTGAAAGAAAAGTATTTACCGAAGAAATGAGAAAGACACATACTATCCTTGCACCGCAAATGTCACCTGTACATTTTCAGTTTGTGGAGGCTGCTTTTAAAAAAGCAGGTTATAATATCGTTGTTCTTCAGGAGCTTGATAACAATGCTATAGAGGATGGTTTGAAATATGTAAATAATGATGCGTGTTACCCGTCTATTATTGTTGTGGGACAGATTATACATGCGCTTAAATCGGGACAGTACGATCTTGACAATACTTCTGTTTTAATTACTCAGACAGGAGGGGGCTGTCGAGCTACAAATTATATCGGCTTCCTTAAAAAGGCTCTTGCAGAAGCTGGAATGAAACAAATACCCGTTATATCTTTAAATGCACTTGGGATGGAAGATCAGCCGGGATTTAAGATTACGATGAAGCTTCTGGATCTTGCTTTAAAAGGTCTTGTTTATGGAGATTTGCTTATGAGGGTACTGTATAGGGTTCGACCTTACGAGCTGGTACCGGGTTCCGCAAACGAACTTTATAGAAAATGGGTAGATATCTGCATGAAGTCTATTTATGAAGATAAAAAAGGTAGTTTTAAGCGGAATATAAAGGCTATAATCAAAGATTTTGACGAGCTTGAAATCACTGATGAGGTAAAACCAAGGGTTGGACTGGTTGGAGAGATATTGGTAAAATTCCACCCTGATGCAAACAATAATGTAGTTGATATTGTGGAAAAAGAGGGAGCAGAAGCGGTAATGCCTGACCTCATCGACTTTTTCCTTTACTGTGCATATAGCCCTAATTTCAAGCGTAAGCATCTGGCAGGTACTTTAAAAAGTAAACTTATAAACAACGCTGTAATAAGCGTAATAGAGTTGTATAGACGCCATTTAAAGAAATACCTCCACAAAAGCAAAAGATTTGATGCACCGCACTCAATATATCATCTTGCAAACAGTGCTTCGGAGATTCTCTCTCTGGGTAACCAGACCGGGGAGGGGTGGTTCCTGACCGCAGAGATGATTGAACTGATTAAGAGTGGAGCAGGAAATATCATTTGTATGCAGCCATTTGCCTGCCTTCCTAACCACGTTACGGGGAAAGGTATGATAAAGGAACTCAGAAGAAGGTATCCTGAATCAAATATTGTTGCAGTTGATTATGACCCGGGCGCCAGTGAAGTTAACCAGCTAAATAGAATAAAGCTTATGATGTCAGTTGCGTTTAAAAATATGAGAGGTGAGACTGATTTGCAGGAAAGTTATCAGATGCCTCAACAGGAGAAAAAACAAGCGTAGGTTTAGTAGCAAACACAATTAAAAAACACAAGAATAGCAGGAGGGGTTTCTTGCTATTCTTGTGTTTTTCGTATTTTTGATTTATTTCGCTTTAGGTATTACAATTGTTGCTTTAAAAAGGTCTCCGTCAATACTTATGGAAAAACTTCCACCTTGTATTTCCGTAAGGCTTCTGGCTATTGAAAGACCAAGGCCGGACCCCTCGCTGTTACGGGAGGAGTCTCCTCGCTTGAAGCGTTCCAAAAGCTCATCGGCGGGAATATTTAATTCATAGGCAGAAATGTTTTTTACAGAAACAACTATGTTGTCATTTATATCTGTTGTTTCAATATAAACTCTGGAGTTTGGCATTGCATACTTGAAAACATTTGAAAGCAAGTTTTCTATAACTCTCCAAAGGAGCTTACCGTCAGCTGTGACGAGCAATTTGTCTGATGAAAAATTAGTCTTGAAATTCAGTCCGGAACTCTGTATTTTATCTGACAACTCCCCAAGGCCTTGATTTATTAGGGAAACTATATTTATTTCTTCCGCATTAACAGTTATACTCCCACTGGATGCCTTAGCAGCCTCAAATAAATCTTCTGTTAATGTTTTTAGCCTTTGAGACTTTTTATCAATAATATCTATATATTTTTGAGAGTTTTCAGAAGAAAGCCCTTCACTTTTTAGCAAATCAACATAAGTTATTATAGAGGTTAAAGGAGTTTTAAGGTCATGAGAGACGTTAGTAATTAATTCGGCTTTCATTTTCTCTGCCTTTACCTGATTGTTTACCGCATGTTTCAAGCCGTCTGCAATACTGTCAATGGTTTCGGAGAGTTCCTTTAACTCAGGGATTTTTTGAGGGGGAATATACGTTGACTGTTCCCCGGAACGGATTCTTTTTGCACCTGCGGTTATATCCTTTAAACTTTTAAAGGCATCCAACACAAAATAGACCGCCGTAACATTGATACCAACCAAAAGAGTAAGTCCAAAGAGAGTGCCAACTGACTCGGTGAATAGTAATGCTACGCTAACCAATGTAGCAAGAGCATATATTCCAAAAATGAGGATTAATCTTAATGCTGCAGGACTATTGTCATATACAGAGAGAAGATTTTTCACTATTTTCTTGAATAAGTTATTCTTTATCCATATAAATGCTTTGTACATAAGAGTGCTCTTTATAACCTCGTGCCTCTTAAACCTTCTTACAAACATAGTAACTAAAACGATTCCGGCAAGTGTTCCAACGGATATTGCCACACCTAGCAGAACAGTAATAATACTTACATTGTAATAGAAGCTGGTTGGGAAGATTATGTACCTTCCATATTCATAAACCGATGAAATGCAAAGTATTATAATTCCGGCTAAAACTGCTAAAGCCACATCAAGATATATATCATCTATGGGCAAGAGTAAGAGTCCGTCTTTACGTCTGCTTCTTCCGGCAGTATAAATAATGTAGCAAAGGGCAAGCAGAAATACTGCCAAACCGATAACTACAAGTTTTATACCTGAAAGTCCTTCCTTGACATTCTCATTATAAGTTAAGAGTTCAGCGTTATATCGTTCCTGAGATAACCCTAAAAAGATAATAGTATCAGAGGGAATACTTGCGGTATAAAATAAATTATCATTCTCATTATTAGAACCCTGCTTTAATTGGAAACTTACAGGAAGTGATTTAAAGAAATTTTCAGGGTTATTATTATAATTGTTGGTTAACGTAACATTGCCGTTTTTTACAACAGAGTAATAGATGCCTTTAGTTTTAATCAGGGTGTCCATTTTAGCATGATACTGAGCCAACTGTTCTTTTATATAATCAGCTTCAATATAGTATATTTTTGTTTTGTACTTATTTTCTATTTTCTCAATTTCACTTTTTCTCTCATCCAGCAATTTTTGCAGTTCAGGGTTTTTTTCACTTTGTGAGTTAAGGGCGTCGTTAATATCAGTTTTTACGTTTGTGTAATTCGCCATTAATGAATTGTAATAATCATTTATTAGGGTAACTTCTGTTTGTTTTTCACTCTGAAGTCTATTTTTTCTGTCATTTACAGCATTTTTATCCAAACAGGCTCCTGATTTTATGTTTTCCTCATTTATATAGTTCATGGAAATATCAAAAGCCTGATTGTAAGTTTCCTTTAGAATGTCTCTCAGGTATAAACTTTTCTTAAAATCCTTATTCTGGATTCCCATATCAAAATAAGGGGCTTTTTCCAGTCCGTATGCTGCTGTGAGCATTCCGGCAACACATAGAATCACAGCCAATGTCTTCAGCAATACAGAATATCTATATTTTTTCAATTTTGTATCCAATTCCCCACACCACCTTTAAATATTTTGGATCTTTCGGATTGATTTCAATTTTTTCGCGAATTCTTCTTATGTGGACAGCAACGGTATTTTCAGGTGAAAAAGAAGGTTCGTTCCACACCTGCTCATATATTTGGTCAATAGAGAACACTTTTCCGGCATTTTCGCATAAAAATTTCAGAATTTTATATTCTACAGGAGTTAATTTTACCGGTTTGTCGTCAATTTTTACTTCCTTGGCGTCATCATCGATAATAAGTCCTCCTGTTTTGAATACACCTGATTGTGCAACAAAGCTGCCCAAAGATACATACCTTCTAAGTAGTGATTTTACTCGGGCAACAAGTTCAAGTGGGTTGAAGGGTTTGGTCACATAATCATCTGCACCCATATTCAAACCGATGATTTTGTCTGTGTCTTCTGATTTTGCACTTAGCATTAAGACAGGAATATTGTATTTTTCACGTATTTTCATAGTGGCACGGATTCCATCCATTACAGGCATCATTATATCAATAATAACCAGATGTATTTCATAATTATCAAAGACTAAAAGAGCTTCGGCACCGTTATATGCCTTATAAACACAATAGTCTTCATTTTTAAGATATATCTCGATAGCATCAACAATTTCCTTATCATCATCACAAACAAGTATATTCACAAAAACTACCTCCCAAAGTATGCTGCTAAAGCTGTTTTATAAGTTGAATTTGTTCAACGCAAACATTATATCACATCCTTTTATTGGTTTTTAGGACATGTAAAACATAGCTGTAATTTACATTAACTCAATGATAACAGGACATTCTTACAGAACTGTTGATAAAATTCTTAATATATTCTTAACATGAAGGGCTGGTTTATATGGAAAATAAAGAAAAGACAGATTAAATAAACAGGAGTGCCATTACTTTATCAGGTAATGGCACTCCCGGTTGGTTAGATATTCAAGTCGTATTTATGCAAATTATAAGTTGCGTCGGCACTCATATCTTTTGACACATTTGTTCCGTCAAGTAGAAGCTTTTGCCCGCAACTTTCACATCTGAAAGTAAGCCCGTTTAGTCTGCTTATTTCTTCTTCCGGAAGGTTTAATAATACGCTTTCACAAATGCAGCATCTAATTGTGCAAAAATTCAAAATTATCTTCCCCCATTTCAATTATATTCTATAAGGTATATTTAGAATTGACTATTTTTAGAACTTAATTCATATAAATAGTACTAAATTATATTACAATATTTCCCATGATTACGTTACAAATTTTGAAAATATGTACAAGCCAGTAATATTTTCATTTTATATGAATATAGTTTTTATAACCCGAATTTATATGAATTATGCCGTTAGATATGGAGGTCGATGCTATGAGAGATACTATTTACGATAATACCTATCTGGAAGGGAATAAAGGAAATCTGACCAAACTGCCTATAATCTTTTGTGCTGTTGGTGGTATTGTACTGGGTGGGTTAGCCTTTAGATTTGCAAACGGAAAGGTAAATATACCATTTGATTTTAAACATGTTAACACAAAAGCTTCCACAACAGCAGAATCGTCAGATAACATAAAAGAGTATGTTTTTAAGCTTTTTGGAATTGACCTGAACAATCCCATAACGATTTTAAATACAAACTATCCGTATTTTAAAATGTTCTATGATAAAAATTATCAGCCCCTTGCTTCTGAAAGAATACAACAGGAGGTTAACAAAATCCAAAATGCGCAGACAAAACCCATACAGCAGAAGTCAAGTGCAGCTCAGAGTTCTTCGTCTGCTCCTTCAGTACAGTTAAAAGAGGCTTCAAGCAGCATAACCTTTGAGGGGGATGTTGGGCAAACTGATCAAAAAAATAATCCTATTGTTTCCAGTGGTAAAATCAACATTACAAACGAAACAAACTTAACAATAGATATAAAGAAGTTGCTGAGTGAGCCTTTAAAGCTTGCCCCTGATCAAAAAGGGCCTAAGATATTTATTTATCATACTCACACAACGGAGTGCTTTTTACAGAGTGCTGACCAAATAGGCAAAAGCAATATTCCTTCAAGAACCACCAACAATAAATACAATGTTGTCAGAGTTGGAGACGCTTTGATAAATAATCTCAAAAAATATAATATAGATGTTCTGCATAATACAACCATACATGATGCGGACTACAACAGCTCCTATGTAAAGTCTCTTAATACACTTACAGGCTATGTTGATAAGTATTCATCTCTTAAAATGGCCATAGACCTTCACCGTGATGCCGCAGGAGAAGGAAAGCTAAGGGTAGCTAAGAATATTAACGGAAAAAGTGTAGCAGAAATAATGTTTGTTATTGGTACAGATTCCAAGCTAAGCAATCCGCGGTGGAAGGAAAACCTGAAACTTGCAATTAAAGTTCAAGCAAGACTCAACGAAATATGTCCGGGAATTGCAAAGCCAATCTATGTGAGTAAAAACAGATACAACCAGCATTTAATGAACGGCTCGGTTATAGTAGAAATAGGGGGGGACGGTAATGTAATTGACGAATGTGTCCGCAGTACATCATATTTGGCACAGGCTATAAATGATGTTATATTCAAAAAGAAATAGGGTTAAAATAACCTCGTATTGTTAAAAATACTACATAAGGGTTTAATTTAAAAATCAGATTGGAACCCGAAATATCAAAAAATGCGGGGTTTTATATGCCAAGAAAAACAAGATTCAAGCAAAGGAGACTGTACCGATTTAAAATTGCACTTGTATCAGTAGTATTTGTGCTGATTCTTGTATTTGGACTTTTAGCAGTTGACTATAGTAAAAGTTATATTTACTATGGAAAACCAAAAATGGAAATTGTACAGATATCCCCTGTGGACTCTGACATATATCGGATAACTATTTTAGGTAATTATTTTGACCTCAATTTGAAGTATCTGAAGGGCAATGTTTTAAAAGTAAGAGCTTTTTTCATTACTGACGATAGTGTAACCTTATTGTTACCATATTGTTACCATTACGTTGGAGGGGATGTGTTAAGCTACATTTAGAAATCAATTTAAAAAACAGAAAGGGTTTAACACTATGAAAAAAGCATTATTATTTGTTATGATTGTTGCGATTACACTAACTTTACTTCCAACTGCTACAGGTATTTCATCTGTCGCTGCTGACTCAGATAAGTCTGCTAAAATTGAGACTTCAAAAACTGATACTGTAAAAGTTGAGACTGCAAAAATAGAAAAAAATGATGGCAGCTCTATTAAAATAATATATCCTGTTTTAAGCGGCTTTACTTCAGCAGAAAAAATCAATGATTTACTTAAAAATTCAAACCTTGATGCTATCGGAACTGTAAGGAAAGAACAGTCGTATTTGGAAGAATACATTAAAGGGATGCCCCAAAAAATACAAGATCCCCCTTTCGCATCAATAGATTCATCATATGATTATAACAAAAGCGGAGATATTCTATCTTTTGTTACAAATACATATTTTTATGCCGGCGGTGCACATGGTATGACTTCACTGGATTCTTATACTGTTAATACCAAATCAGGGGAATTATATTCCTTTAGTTCTTTGTTTAATTCTAAATCAAACTATAAGAAAGTTATTCTTGATAGCATTAAAAAGTCAATTGATAAAGAAAAAAACATGTATTTTGAGGATGCAAAGACTACTGTAGATAAAGCAAATAGCAATTACAAATTTTACATTGACGGAAACAAACTTGTTATATACTTCGGAGTATATGAATTAAGACCATATGCAGGCGGTATAGCAAGATTTAGTCTGACAGCCAAAGAGCTGAAAGGGTTACTCAAGGATGACGTCTACAACCAGATGATAAATGCAAAGCCTCTCGAGAAAATAAGACTAAACGGAATAAGTGCCAAAACTCAGTTCAAAACCTATGAAAAGGACTATGTGTTAATGGTACCACTAAAAACAACTGCTGATATTCTTGGCTACAAGGTTGGTTGGGATTCCAAAAATGGAGCAAGCATAGCAGGAGGATTTATTAAGAACAATGTTGACACCTATTACACTACAGGTTCTAAAAAAATTAAGCTTACCCCTGCAAAAGTAATCGGAAATGTTATGTACGTACCTGTAACATACTTTTCAGAGGTTCTAAAAGAGGATGTAAGTTTTGATGGAGAAGCATTGCGCCTTTTCACAAAATCAACTGTAACTCCAAGTCAGTTTGACACACAGAGCACTGAGTTTATTAAAGCTGACAGTGCAGAAGAATGTGCTGATTTGTATGCAAAAGCTGTAAAGGAACGTAAAGGAGTAGTTCAGTATGGCCTTATGTCAGCAAAATTAAGGGAAGCCAACAAAAAGGGCTTTGAAGAATTGAATTGGGTAACTGGAGTATCCAGCCCATGGGTTACAACATACAATGTTAAGGATAATGGCAATGGTAATTTTAAAATAACATTCAATTGGGCTACATCAGCAGGAAAATCTCCTGACACAACAGTAACCCTGTCCGTAAGTGAGGTGAAGGATCAGCAGTACTTTGAGATTACCTCTATTAAGTAATAACTTTTACTAACGTATTATAGCTTTTCATTAGGGTTGTTGCATAAATTAAATTTTGTGTAACAACCCTTTTGAGTTATTTGGAGCAAAAACATCATCTTTATTTGCATTGACAATATAAGTGGATGTTAATAGTATAACAACCTAAAATGTAAATAATTAACAAAAATGTAATATAATAAAATAAATGATAAATATTGAAAATAACATACATATGTGCTAATGTTATGTACTAAAGGATAAAGTTGAAAGGTATGTAAAATGATAAAGTATTTTCAAAATAATAAACAAACCTATACATCCATTATTGTTATGGCGTTCCCTATAATTGTTCAGGGACTTGTATTTGAGCTTCAGTCATTAACGGATAAAGCATTCCTGGGTAACATTGACAGCCTGTATATATCGGTTATGGGGGCTTGTCAGATACCCTTCAATACAACACTTGATTGCCTTGCCGCATTAAGTATTGGGATTACAATAATAGTATCTCAAATGCATGGTGTCAGCCAGGAAAAAGAAATTTTGGATACTGTAAAAAGCTCAATATTTTATAGCTCTATCATATCATTTTGTATTTTTGTTCTTTGGTTTGCTTTTTCTGCTTACATTTTTAAACTGTTAAGTGTTGATAAAAACATTGTAGGATATTGTATCAGTTACGTAAGAATTTGCTCGATATATTTTCTGTTTCTTGGAATTGATTTGTCACTTCAGGCTATGCTGCAAGGAATTGGCGACACTAAACCGATAATGTATTCGGGACTGACAAAAGTATTTCTGAATGTTTTTCTTGCATGGGTATTAATACTGGGTAACATGGGCTTTCCTTCACTAGGTGTAAAAGGTGCTGCAATTGCCGCTGCTACCGCTAATGTGCTGTCATCATTAATGTTAGTAACATATTGTTTTATTATTAAACGGAAAACCTTCGGGTTTAGAAACGGTAAGATAATCAGTTTCAGATTTTCACCGTACAAAGCCACAATCAGGCTGGGTTTACCGACAGGCTTGGAATTTCTCTTGTGGGATATCTCAAATCTCATAATGGTTAAATTTCTGAATAAAACAGGTTATATGGCTACAACTATTTATACCCTTACATTTCTTTGTATTGAAGGTTTTGTTTATACGATTTTTTTCGGGATTTCCAAAGCGGCCCTGACTCTTCAGGGAAACAGAATTGGACAAGATGATGCGAAGGGTGCTAAAAAAATTCTTAATGCCTCCATTGTGATGGGCGCTATTCTCGTAATATTTTCGTTGATTGTATTTATATTATTTTCCAGACAGATACTTGGTGTATTTACAAATGACGAGAAGATTATAGATGAAAGTATTCCTTACCTTATCTTTGCAGGCGTAATTCTCCTTCCAAAATCTATTAATGTTATAGTGGGAAGCGGTATAAGAGCATATGGTGATACCAAATGGATGCTGTATACCCAGATAATCGGGTCGGTTATAGTTTCCTCAGGTTCCTATGTTCTGATTAATGTAGTTGGCTTAAATCTGGCAGCCGTTTACATAACCTGTCTGGCAGATGAGACTATACGGGCAAGTATAAATTGCTTTCATTATTATAAAGGAAAAGTCAATAGATTCGATGTATCAAGACTCAAGGAAGAGGTATCTGTTTAAGTACTCAGATACTCAAATAAATTTAGTCGTGTTTATAAAATAGTAAAAGTCTGTTGCAAAAATGGAAAAGAATGGTATAATATACAGAAAAAGTAAATGTCAAAATGGAGGTAAAAAAATGATACCAAATATGTTACAAACTTCACCGTTTATAGTTATAACGCCTGACGCCGCATCAAAAAAAACTATTATAAAGAATAGTCTGCTACAAACAGAAGCCTTTGTTGAGAATGAAACCCTTGACATTTTAAAGACTTGCAGATACCCACAAGAATTAACATCACTTAACCTACAGTATAAGGGCGGAAAGATACAAAAGGCTTTTGATGCAGGCTTTCTGGTGAATCCGGCTACTGTATGGGATGAGACATATATAACCAGTATTGAAATTGAAGCGGGAACACAATGTAACTGGTCGTGCAGATATTGTCCAAGAAGCATCGATCCTAAAAAAAGTACTTATATGAGCATGGAGCTGTTTAATGAAATAATTGATAAAGCAGTACGGCTAAAGACTGTAGAATACGTTACCCTCAATTCATATAATGAGCCTGCAATGGACAAATATTTTGTAAGCAGGGTGCAAAAAATTGCACAAAGTGGTTTAAAACTTATTTTGCATAGCAATGGAAGTGTTCTTGATAAGAAGAAAATTAAACTTTTGAAGGATACTAATGTACTTTCAATTGTATATTTCAATATTCCAAGTTTAGATGAGTCTGAATTCAAACGTTTGACGGGTTCTTCTACATATGAACAGACAATCCGAAATATTGACATGGCAATAGAAAGCGGTTTTAACGTGGAACTGTCTATTCAAGGGACAGAAGAAGAGCTTAAAAGGAATCTTCCCGGTTTAAAAGCCAAATATGAACCTTTAACAGGCAAAAGTATTATTGCATGGGGAACCGGTGACAGGGCCGGAATTCTTGACAATTGCTACGCAAGGGGCATAAATATCACGGAGCCCCTATACGGTTGTTCCATGGTTCTAAATTGGATTCATATCGGGGTAAATGGGGACTTATTCATATGCTTTAATGATTATTACCAGAAAAATGTTTACGGTAATATAAAGGATGGAGAATTTGCCGATATTCTCGCCAATGAAAAAGCGAAACAGATTAGAAAACGAGTATATGGCGGAGAAAATGCGCCTGATGATCAAATGTGCAGAAAATGTGACGAAATGTATAAAGCAAAGTGTAATGCCCAGTTTACAACAGACTATAGACCTGTATTTGATTTATCTTTAATTAATCAAGCATGATACATCTATTATTAATATTCTAATAAATTCTACATACGAGGAGGAAGAAAAGTGACATTTAATGTAAAAAAATACTTACCGGATTTTACTTCAGAAGAGGACGTTAAGAAGTCCTTCAGAAATAATTTGAGAGATTATTTCAAATGCAGACATGTTAGCATTGTCTCAAACGGCACAGCTGCAATAGAAGTAGCTTTAAAAGCGCTAGGTTTAAAAAGAGGGACAGGCGTTATTGTTCCGGACATATCATTTATCGCAACTGCAACGGCGGTAGCAAACTGCGGATTATTACCTGTTTATGCAGATGTAAGTGAACAGTATTTCGGACTTACATTGGAAACTGTAAAAGCAAAGTATACCGAAGAGATTGGAGCTGTGGTTCTGGTTCACTTTGCCGGATATATAAACCGTGAAATTTTTGAAATCAAGAAATTTTGTGAGGAAAAAGGAATTTATCTTGTTGAAGACTGCGCCCAGGTTTTTGTGTGTTCTATTAATGGAAAGAAAGCAGGAACAATAGGTGACATTGGTACTTTTAGCCTACAGACTTCTAAAATCGTTAATTGCGGTGAGGGAGGCATAATTACTACAAATTCAGAGGAGCTTGGCCGAAAAATTGAAAGCATTTCAAATTGGGGCTTATACATTTCAGAGGAAGACAGAGATTTAAGCCTGCCAAGCAGTAACTATAGGTTAAGTGCTTATCAATGCTATTTTGCCCAAAAACAGTTGGACATGCTGGAAGAAATAATTGATGAGAGATTAAATAGAATCAGTGAATTTGAAGAATTATGCCAAAAATACAGTCTTGAAACCGCTAACCCTCCAAAGCAACCCAATATAGTTGATTGCCCGTTCTTTTTTGTACTAAAAAACGCAACAAAGATTCACACGCTTGCTCCTGTTGGTGAATATCCCATGAGAAATTCGGTGCTGGTCAGGAGCATATTATCATTCAACCCTGATTTGCTGGAAAAGTACATTCGTTTGAATGGAGATATACATTCAGAACGTGCCAGTGACAGATTAGTTAAACAAAATGATTTTATAAATATACATCAAAGCTATGCTACATCCTGTGAAGAAATGCTTGAAAAATATAAACAAATAGAATATGCAATATAAGAGGTGCTAGTATGAATAATTATGGGAATAGTGCTGTTTTTATAATTCCTCATTACGGAGAAAATTATAATCAAACTAAAAATGACTTAAGAAGAACTATGCAAAGTATATACAGACAAACAGACAGTAACTGGAAAGCGGTTATAGTTGATGATAATTCCCCATCAGAAGCAGTAAAGAGATATCTTAAATCTATTGCCGATGATAATCCGGAAAAAGTAAAAGTGATATTTAAGGAAAAAAATGAAGGTGCCGGGTTTGCAAGGAATACGGGTATAAAATGGGCATATGACCAAGGCTATCCTTTTATATTGTTTAATGATGCAGATGACCTTTCACATGAAAAAAGACTTGAAACAGTCCGAAATATATTTATGAGTGACCCCAATGCAGGAGTTGTATATTCAAGTTTTCTTGTGATTGATGAGTATGATAATTTTGTTCCTCGGAAGGAGCTCACTCCATCTATTGTTGAAATACTGGAAGGACATGAAATTAATCCTGTGCAGGGCTATAACTCATGGATACAAATAGGGACAAGAAAGGGTTATACAAATTGTACATCGGGAACGGCTGTTAAAACAGAAATCGCATATGCTAATTTATTCCCGAAAGTGAGAGTCTCCGAGGACTCTCACACATGGATGAGATATTCTGCAACAGGTACAAAGTTTGTATATTCTCCTGAAATCCCTTTTCTTTACAGAATTCCTAATCAAAGAGATGGGTCAGCTTCTCGTGAAAGAGAAGGCGGCAAACATGAATTTTATGTTAAAAAAGCAGAAGTTGATGAGGACGGCTTTCGTGAAGCTATGGAGATGGCCCTTGAAAGAGACTTTATTGAGAAGAAGTATACAGACAACCTGATGATGGAATTTTATCTGAAACTTGCTGAAACCCTTGCAAAAGAAAAGGAGTACTCACTTGCAATTGAGCAGGTTAGAAAAGCAATGAATTTGTCAAGAAGCAAGACCCAGTATGTGTTGTCAAAACAGCCGGCTTCATGATATGTGTGACGACATTTGTAATTACATAATAACTAATTTAAAGGAGTCAGACTATGAATAAGTCTGCATATTTGACAATTGACGACTGTCCTACAAAGGATTTCAGGGCAAAAATGGACTATCTTTCTTCAAAAAAAATACCGGCTGTCTTATTCTGTATAGGCAAAGGACTGGAGAAGTACTCTGATGAAGTTATTTATGCAATAAAGAATGGTTTTATTATTGGAAATCACTCATACAGCCATCCTCATTTTTCAGATATTGATTTTGAACAGTCCGAGAAGGAAATAGAAAAGACAGATAATATTATTGATAAATTATATTATAGTGCAGGAGTTGCAAGACCGGTAAAGCTCTTTCGGTTTCCATATGGAGACAAGGGAAATGATGAAACAAAAAGTCAGGTTCAGAATTTACTCAGAAATATAGGTTATAAGCAACCGTCAAATTTTGCTTTCATTAACAATATGCAAGAGCATTCCGCTGATGACACAGATTGCTACTGGACTTTCGACACGGCAGAATGGGCAATTTATGATGAACGGTGCATGTATGGTATTGATTGTTCAGAAAAAGTAATTTTAAGAATGCGACAAAATTTATTTAATGAAAAAAATATTATTTTATTCCACGACCATGAAGAAACAACAAATATTTTTGAAGAAATAATTGAAGAGTATATTTCTCTGGGAATAAAATTTAGCTTGCCACCCCTAAATGTTTAACATAATAACCCTTTAAAGGGAGAACCGCCAAAATAAAAACAGCGGCTTCTCCCTTTAATTTTGTTTCCTTGGTAAAATTAGTTCAAAAAATCGGGTAGATTTCAAATGTCAGCCCAAATCACTATATTGCACCTTTAAAAGTATATGGTATAATTAAATGCGCATAATTGTGTTATGTGGAATCAAAGCTTTGGAGGTAATAAATGCCTAGTGAACGACAGAAATATATAAGAAATTTTTGCATAATAGCACATATAGATCATGGTAAGTCAACCCTGGCAGACAGATTATTGGAGAAAACCGGGGTTCTGACATCCAGAGAAATGCAGGAACAGGTTCTGGACAATATGGAGCTTGAGAGAGAACGTGGGATAACCATAAAGGCACAGGCGGTCAGAATGGTATATAAAGCCCCTGACGGTCATGAATACATTTATAATTTGATAGATACTCCCGGACATGTTGACTTTAATTATGAAGTGTCAAGAAGCCTTGCAGCATGCGAAGGTGCCATTCTGGTTGTTGATGCAGCACAGGGCATAGAAGCGCAGACCTTGGCAAATGTTTATCTGGCATTGGAGCATAATCTGGAGATAATGCCGGTTATTAATAAAATAGACCTTCCAAGTGCTCAACCTGATGTTGTAAAGAAGGAAATAGAAGACGTTATAGGTCTTGATGCTTCGCAGGCACCAATGGTATCAGCCAAGAACGGTCTAAATATCGAAGAGGTTCTTGAGAAGATAGTTGATATGATTCCGTGCCCTGATTCAGATGAAAATGCTCCACTTCGAGCTTTGATATTTGACTCGTTCTATGACAGTTATAAGGGTGTTATAGTTTATATGAGGGTCAAGGAAGGTACTGTGAGAACTGGTGATACCATCACAATGATGTACACTAAAAAAGAATTCGTTGTCACAGAGTTGGGATATCTAAAACCCGGAGGACTATCTCCTGCCGATGAATTGAAGGCGGGCGACGTAGGATATATAGCGGCAAGTATTAAGAATGTAAGGGATACACGTGTTGGTGATACCATAACTCTTTCGGACAATCCTGCGAAAGAACCGCTGCCGGGCTATAAAAAAGTAAATTCTATGGTTTTCTGCGGAATTTACCCTGCTGACGGCTCAAAGTATGGTGATCTTCGTGATGCTTTGGAAAAGCTGCAGCTTAATGATGCTGCTCTTACCTTTGAGCCTGAATCATCGGTGGCCCTTGGCTTCGGTTTCAGATGCGGATTCTTGGGACTTCTTCATATGGAAATAATTCAGGAGAGGCTTGAACGAGAATACAATTTTGACTTGGTTACAACTGCTCCAAGTGTTATATACAAGGTTACAACCACAAACGGTGATGTCATTGAAATTGATAACCCCACCAACCTTCCGCCTGTTACTGAAATTGACATGATGGAAGAGCCGGTAGTAAAGGCAACAATAATGGTACCAACAGAATACGTAGGTAACATTATGGAACTGTCTCAGGAGAGAAGAGGGTTATACAAGGACATGTCCTATATTGATGAGGGCAGGGCTATGCTTACCTATGAAATGCCTCTGAATGAGATAATATATGACTTCTTTGATGCCTTGAAATCAAGAACCAAAGGTTATGCATCCTTTGACTATGAACTTATCGGCTACAGAGAATCCGACCTTGTTAAGCTTGATATAATGTTAAATAGTGAAGTTGTCGATGCATTGTCTTTTATAGTTCACCGTGAGAAATCTGTGACAAGAGGCAGGAGAATGGCGGAAAAGCTAAAGGAATCAATACCTAGGCAGATGTTTGAAATACCTATTCAGGCATGTATCGGAGGAAAGATAGTAGCTCGTGAAACCGTTAAGGCATTCAGAAAAGACGTTCTGGCAAAATGTTACGGTGGTGACATAACCAGAAAGAGAAAACTTCTTGAAAAGCAGAAAGAAGGAAAGAAACGTATGCGTCAGGTAGGCTCTGTTGAAGTTCCGCAGGAAGCTTTCATGAGTGTTCTGAAGCTTGATTAAAAAAATAAAAAAGCCACAAAAGACTGTGCAAATAACATTGCACAGTCTTTTGTAAATTTTAAACCAAAATACCATTTCCAAATATTCCGTAAAGCTAAATCGAATAGTTTCTATACATAAGGTAAAAATAATTTCATTATCATACTTGGAACAAATAAATAAAACAGTTCCATAGGCTCTCATTCAAATTTTGCAGTTTAATTGGACATACCAAAAGGTTATACAAAAACATTTTGAAAGGATGGATCTGATGAAAGCTGTGATTATGGCAGGTGGAGAGGGATCACGTCTAAGACCGCTGACCTGTAATAGGCCAAAACCTATGGTGCCAATTGCCAACAAGCCTGTAATGGAGCATATTATTGAGCTTTTGAAAAAATATGGGATCAAGGATATTGCGGTAACCTTGCAGTATATGCCGGAAAAAATAAAAGATTATTTTGGCGATGGAAGAGAGTACGGTGTCAGCCTTAAATATTTTACGGAAGATGTCCCCCTTGGCACTGCCGGAAGTGTCAAAAATGCCGAAGATTTTTTAGACGAAACATTTATCGTTATAAGTGGAGATGCTCTGACAGATATAAATTTGCAAGAGGCTCTTGAGTTTCATAAAAAGAACAGGTCTGTTGCAACACTGGTTTTAAAGAAGGTTGAGTGTCCGACAGAATACGGAGTTGTTGTAACAGCTCCGGACGGGAAAATCAGAAGATTCCTTGAAAAACCAAGCTGGGGAGAAGTTTTCAGCGATACAGTAAACACTGGTATTTATGTCTTGTCCCCTGAGGTACTTAAATATTTTGAAAAGGGAGTAGTTTTTGATTTCAGTAAGGATTTATTCCCAATACTTTTAAAAAAAGAAGAGCCAATGTATGGTTTTGTAACTCAAGATTACTGGTGTGATATCGGCGATTTAGATGCCTATGTGGGAGTGCACACCGATATTCTGGATAAAAAGGTTAACATAAATATTAATGCCCGGGAAATACGGCAGGGAGTTTGGGCCTCGGAAGGAGCAGTAATATCTAAAGAGGCCGTAATCAAGCCTCCCGTGCTTATAGGTAAAAATTCTGTTGTAAAAGATGGCAGTATACTGGGGCGCTATTCTGTCATAGGAGAGGAATGCCATATTGGTGAAGGCAGTACCACCAAAAGGAGCGTCTTGTGGAATAGCTGTATTTTGAAGAATAATGTTGAGCTGAGAGGAAGTGTGCTTTGCAGTGGTGTTAAATGCAGAGAAAAAACAGCGGCATTTGAAGGAACGGTTGTGGGTGAGAATTGTATTCTTGGTGAAAACTCTTTAATTAAGCCGGGTATAAAAATCTGGCCTGAAAAGCACATTGACATGGGTACCGAAGTGTGTACAAATATTGTTTGGGGCTCCAGATATTCCAAAAACCTTTTTGGAAGCAGAGGAATTTCCGGTGAAGTCAATGTTGATATAACACCGGAATTTGCATCAAGAATGGCTGCGGCCTACGGCGCTGTATGTAAAAAAGGCTCAGGACTGGCCATAAGCTGCGAGGAAGTAGATGCTTTAAAGATGGTGAAAAATGCCTGCGTTTCAGGGGTTCTTTCAACAGGCACCGAAGCCTACGATTTAGGAACGTCCTTGCTGCCTGTTACAAGGTCTGCTATTCGCTACTACAATTTATCAGGTGGAATTCATATTTCAGAAGGAAATAAAAAAGGCAAAATCATAATTGATATATTAGATAATAAAGGAAGAAATATTTCAAGAAATGAAGAGAGAAAAATTGAAAATTGCTATATAAGAGAAGACTTTGCCAGGTGTCAGGCAGAAGAAATAAAAGCAGTTATAAATGTGCCGGACCATAAAGTATTCTATATCAGAAGTATACTAAACCATACTATATCGGAAATCCATGATTTGAAAATTGCTTTAATAGCACCTTCCGGTGATTTGAAGAATATAGTTACGGCAGTATTAAACGAGCTTAAGTGCAGGTATGAGTTTGTAAATACAAAAGAAGCCCACGATAAACAAAAGAGCCTTTTTTCCGACTTAAAAACAATTTCGCAAGTTGTCAGACGAGGAGGCTTTGATGTGGGAGTTTATTTTGCAAACTCATACGACAAGATATTCCTTATAGATACCAAGGGCAGAATAATAGCTGATGACTTGTATATGGCACTAATTTCGTACATTCATTTAAAATCAAAAGCAGGCAACAAGGTTATAGTCCCATTAAATGCCAGTACTGTAATTGAAAAAATGGCAGGAGATAATAAAGAAAGGGTAATAAGAACAAAGACCTCGGCAAAAGAGCTGATGAACAGGATACTTGATGATGAATTTGACGAAAACATGTTGGATTTCTTTGCTATGAATTTTGACCCTATTGAAGCTTTTATCAGGATAATAGACTATATGGCCATTAGCGGAACAAGCCTTGCAAAGATAGTTGATTCAATACCCGATTTTCATATCATAAAAAAAGAGGTAAAATGCTCTTGGTCAGCCAAGGGAAAGGTTATTAGGGCTATTATAGAGGAAAATTCAAATAGTGTTGAAACAATTGAGGGAGTTAAAGTAGTCGGTGATAAGGGCTGGGTTCTGGTATTGCCGGATGCAGAAAAGCCTGTTTGTAAGGTAATTGGGGAAGGGTATACTCAGGAGTTTGCCCATGAATTGACAGATATTTTTGTAGATAAGGTAAAGACAATCAGTCAAAACAAGATAACTTGAATACGATATTAATTTAGTGCATCTGAATCTATATGTTTCAGATGCATTTTTAAGTTATAGATAATGAATAAGACAAATCATATATGCTAAAATTAATAATATAAAACAGGAAATATTTGTGGTAAAATTTACCTTAAACATATAAATGGAGTGAGTTGCTATGAGAGTATTTTTTGCTATTGAGCTTGACGATGGGATAAAGGATTATTTATCTGAGATTCAGCAAGAAGTCAAATCCCATTGTATTTCCGGAAATTTTACCTTTAAAGAAAATTTTCATCTTACACTAAGATTTATAGGTGAACAGAATGTCCAACAGGTTGAAAAGCTAAAACAGGTATTAAAAGATGTAGCCTACAATCCGGATTTTGAGCTTAGACTGGACAAACTGGGAAGTTTTAAAAAAGGCAATAGAAGTATAATATGGACAGGATTAGAAAAGAGCTTACACCTTCAAGAACTTTACAATAATATGGAAAATACCTTGTTTCAGACTGGATATCAAAAAGAAGAAAGAAGCTATAATCCTCATATAACTCTGGCGAGGGAAGTAAAAATGGAGAACATTGGATTTATCGAAAAAATGGAAATAGAGCAGCTTAATGTCAAAGTGGTATCCATTTCCCTTATGGAAAGCAAGCGTGTTAATAATAAGCTTGCATATGTTCCCCTTGAAAGGGCTGAACTGCAGAAAAATTTACAGGTTTAATAAAAAAGGTTACAGTTTCGTCTAATTGTATTGGAGTAATTATAATGATAAAATATTACTCAAATAGCATTTATAGCATTATTGGGCATAGTTTACAAAAGAAAATTTATACGGAGGTAAAGATGAAAAAGAATAATTTGGTAAAATGTGCAATTCTGGTTTTGACCTTCATTTTATGCACTGCAAATACCTTTGCAGCCGGAACTACACTTAGGATAAACGGTCAGGAAGTCGCAAGCGGAATAAAGACAATAGAGGGTAAGCAATATATATCCGTGGATGAATTGTCATCACATCTGGATGGGGTATCAATTACGCAGGGGAACAACTCTGTTGATATAAACTCTTCGGACAGGATTTCAAATGTAGTATCAAAAGTAAGTCCTTCAGTAGTAGGGATTATAGGTAAGTTGAAGGAAAGCAGTTACGAATATGATGAAACAACTGACAATATTATATTCGGAACAGGCGTTATATATCGCAGTAACGGTTACATAATAACGAATGCTCATGTTGTAAAAGATATGGAGAGCATTGTTGTAGTACTATCAAACAGTAAAGCATATAAGGCAAGGCTTAAAGCTATTGATGAGGATCTTGACTTAGCAGAAATCAAAATTGATAAAGGCGGTCTCCAACCTGTAACATTCGGAGATATATCTAAAGTGGCTGTGGGAGATGAGGTTGTAGCAATAGGAACTCCATTATCCTTTGGCCTGAGAAATTCAGCTACCAGGGGAATAATCAGCGGAATGAACAGGTCTGAAAACAGGCAGTACAGGTTTTTACAGACAGACGCTGCTATTAATTCGGGAAACAGCGGCGGACCCTTGGTCAACATGAAAGGCGAAGTCGTAGGAATAAATTCATGGGTTTATGCAGGGATAGGCGTACAGGGTATGGGCTTTTCAATACCTGTAAATACGGTCAGATATGCCATAGACCAGTTTGAAAAATTTGGGAAGATCAGACGACCTTATCTTGGCTTGGCATTTACCGACAGTATAACATCTATATACGGTTTACCGGATACCTCATCAGGTGTAACTGTAAAATCTATTGAAAAAAATGCTCCTGCCCAGAAATATAATATTAAAGTTGACGACAAACTTATTTCCATTAACGGTGTTAAAGTTAACTCAACTACAGACTACAATGAAGAGTTAAAAAAATATCTGCCCGGCGACATTGCTGAATTTAAATTACAGCGAGACAATAGGGAAATAAATATAACTGTTATTTTTGGAGAGAAATAATACTAAATAATAAGGGCGTGCAAATATGAAAAACAAGAAAAGCATAAGTATACTCATTATATTGGCAATTTTACTGGCAAGCATTTCAGGTACATATGCAGCTGAAGACAAGACAGTAATTGAACTCCGTACAGGTACTACTCAGGTTAGTGTAGACGGAAATTATTCTGTTATAGCTGAAGCACCGTATATTATAGACGGTACTTTTTTAGTGCCTATGGAGTGGTTTGCCGATACAATAGGAGCCGAATTAACTAAAACTTCTGAAGGAAGTGAAAGAGTTATTTACGGGGGAAATACAGCTGAGATATCCATAGGTCAAATTTTATACACATCAAACAATGAGCGTAAGACCATGTCGGTTGCTCCGCAGCAAAAAAACAACAGTACAATGATACCTGTGGATTTTTTAGCATCAAATTTTCCTGTGACTGTTACAAGTGATATTGAAAGAGGTACGGTAAAAATCGTTCTTGAAGATGACGGCTCGTTAAGTGATTTATCATTTCTCACAGGAGGTATAAGTACACCTAAAATAGGCAACAGCTTTTATGGCTGGAGTCTTAATGTGCCTTCCGGCTCCAGACTTATATCCAGCAGTTTCAGGTCCGACTCTGTTCAGTTGACAAACGAGGGCAGAGGGTTGTATTTTATAGTTAAGGTAGAGCCTAAAAATGGGAGGACATTATCACAGTATTCAAATACAATCAAGCAGGAAAATAATTCAGATGAATCCAATTTGAATTTAAAAGCCAAAGACCCTTATTTTGATTGTTCAGGCACATCAGAATACGATGAACCCACAAGAACCAGAATTTACGATAAAGGACAGTTTTTTTATTCCTTAACAATCGGTTGCTATGACGGGAGTGTATCTTCCAAGCATCTTGTGAACGACAAGTATTACTCTGATATTATAAACTCCTTTGGTCTTTTATATAAAGGGAATGAAAAGGGGATACAGGATCTTTCAAAAGTAGTTAACGGCAAGGTGAGTTATTATAACTATATTTCATTCTCATCCCGTAATAAGTACCTTTCGTGGTCTATGGATATTCCTGCAAACTGGAACAACCTGAAAATCTCCAGTAATCAGTTAACAACATTTTTGGGACTTGATTCAAAACACTATGTTCAAATTGCTGTAAACGTTTTGGGAGAAAATACTCTTGAGCAATATACAGAAAATATCAAAAAAGGTTATGACAAAAACTTCAGTCCAAAGGCATATACCTTTATCAGTGCCGGAGAGAAAACCTTGGCAGGAGAAACAGCAAAAAATCTTAAGTTCAAGATAAAACAGGGTGGAAAGAGTTACGTTATTGATGAATACTATTTACAGAAAGGTTCATTTATTTATGAAATCTCTGTAAAGCTTCCTGAAAAAGAGTATTCCGAAGGGAAAAATGATTATCTGAATACGGTTGATAAAATATCATTCTTTACTGAAAAAGGGGATAAACTGGTTGACGAAATAAGTAATTTTAAAGCCTCAAAGGACGAAGACAGGATATCCCGTAATGACAAACTATTTAATTATGTAAATAAAAACTATAAATGGAATTTAAATATACCCGGATACTGGAAAGATTCCACTATGCTTAACACAATAACATTCAGCAATCCCAATTCAAATGCGTTTATAATGATTGAAGCTACACCAAATACTAATGAGAACAAAAATGTGGCGGACAAAGAAAAGTTTTATTTGAGTTCCGTTATGTCTTCAAACGGTTTTAAACTTACCTCTAAAAGTACTGCTTCAGACAAGGGGGTAAAAGTAAGAAACTATATATACCGTGTTGAGGATGAAGAACAGGATATGTACGGGAATGCGCAAATCCATGTTTTTGAAAAAGGAAACTATTCATATTTCTTTATGAATTTCATACCTGATTTGACTGCAACTGATAAGGCAGTCAAGGAGGTTAATGATATATGGAAGTCATTTACAATTACTAAATAAAAGGTGTAAAATGAGAGATAGAATACAACCTTTGGCGTACAGGATGTCGCCAAGGACAATTGATGAATTTGCGGGACAAAAACATATAATCGGCAAGGACAAGATGCTGTACAGGATGATAAAGGCTGACAGAATAACCTCCATCATTTTGTACGGCCCGCCGGGAACAGGAAAAACCTCTCTGGCGAGAATAATAGCAAATACGACCCAATCCAGCTTCGAAAAGCTGAATGCAGTTACCTCAGGGGTAGCGGACATAAAAAGAATAGCCGCTGATACACAAAACACACTGTTAAATCCTAATGGAAGGACAGTATTGTTTGTAGATGAGATTCATAGGTTCAATAAAGCTCAGCAGGATGCACTGCTGCCTTTTGTTGAGGATGGCTCAATTGTGCTTATTGGTGCTACTACTGAAAATCCGTTTTTTGAAGTAAATAAGGCTTTAATATCAAGATCCACAGTATTTATGCTGAAACCTCTTGAGGGTGAAGATATAAAAGAGTTGTTGAAAAATGCTCTTGAGGACAAGGACAGAGGACTGGGGAACTACGAAATTAACATAACAGATGAAGCAATGGATTACCTTTGCGAGGTTAGTTCCGGTGATGCCAGAACTGCATTAAACTCCCTTGAGCTTGCAGTTCTTACCTCTGAACTGGGGGAAGACGGTAAAATAGATATTGGAATTGATACGATAGAACAGTGTGTTCAAAAAAAGGCTATACGCTTTGATAAAAACGGTGAAGAGCATTATGATAATATCAGTGCTTTCATAAAGTCAATGAGGGGCAGTAACCCAGATGCGGCAGTGTTTTATTTGGCAAGGGCTATATATGCCGGTGAAGATGTGGAATTCCTTGCCAGAAGAATAATTATCTGTGCCTCTGAGGATGTAGGAATGGCTAATCCCACCGCGTTACAGGTGGCAGTAGCTGCTGCTCAGGCAGTTAAAATGATAGGTATGCCTGAGTCCAGGATAATACTTGCCCATGCCGCCGTTACTGTAGCATGCAGTCCAAAATCCAATTCGGCATATATGGCAATAAACAAGGCATTGTCCGACGTAGAATCAAAGAATACCGGAAGTGTTCCAATGCATTTAAGAAATGCCGCGGCAAAGGGAATGGAACAACTGGGTTACGGTATTGGTTATAAATATGCACATGACTATAAAAATAACATAGTCAAGCAGGAATTTTTCCCGGAGGAAATGAAAGGAACAATATACTATAATCCTACTCAAAATGGGTATGAAGCCAGAATAAAAGAATGGCTTGAAAAATGGAGGTAAAAATGGAAACTAGTACTTTAAAGAGAACTCTGGCATGGATATTACTTGCAGGATTCGTACTTTTGCTGTTAAATATATCGATATTCCACGTTTTGATTGTGCCAAGTGTGGCATTGTATGCGATAATAGCTATATTTTTTGTGTTTTCCAAACCAAGGCTGGCAAGGGAAAGCAAAAAAATCACAGCTACTACAGAACGTCAGGAAACAGAGCCGGATGTTGAAAAAAATAAATAGAACTTAGAATAATAATAAATCCACAGCAAATAATATCCTTGATACAGACTATTGGATAATTGAGGTGGATTTATGATTGTTGCGGTTTCTTCAAATCTGTTGGATATTGCAGAAGGGTTGAATAAAAGAGGCTATACGGTTGTTGATTTGTATTCCTACAAAAAGCCTGTGGATGCAGTTGTTTATCAGGGAAAAAGCTTTGATTTCTCTGCAATTACCGAAGATAACGTCAGTTCTAATGATGGTACAAGCAGTACAGGTTACGGAGTTTTTATTGTATGCTCAAACGGCAAAAGTATTGACGAAATTGATTATATGTTAAAGACACGGTGTTATAGCTCGTTTTTTTAGACAAAAATAAAGTAATAGATGCTTGCATTAACTTTGTTAATGTGTTAACATCTGATTAAATCATAGTAATTTAATTGGAATTGAGGTGATTAGCTTTTTTAAAGACATTATTTTATAAAGCTGATTACCTAAATTAATTTTTATAAGGGGCGTGGAGGTTAAAGTGAAAGTATCAACAAAAGGAAGGTATGGACTCAGGGCTATTGTTGATCTTGCTGCCCATGAAAGTGAAGGACAGGTTTCTCTGAAAAGCGTAGCTGAAAGACAAAAACTTTCAGAAAACTATCTGGAACAGTTGTTTTCATCTTTGAAAAAGTCAGGGCTCGTTAAAAGCATTAGAGGGGCTCAAGGCGGATATCTTCTGTCAAGACCGGCTGATAAAATAACTGTTGGAGATATTTTGAGGTCACTTGAAGGAACTTTATGTCCGGTAGAGTGCATTGACCCTGACTTGCCAGGCAGTTGTGATAGGGCTGATGAGTGTGTTACGGCTGATGTCTGGGCCAAGATACGGGATAAAATTAACGAGGTAGTTGACTCGATAACTCTGGCTGATCTTGTTTCAGAGTTGGCGAATAAAACCAATGATGATTATATTTACTACATATAAGCTGTTTTTGATGCTTCTTGCAGGGGTATAATTTAAATAAATACAATTTTCACATATATAAAAGGGAGTGTTAGTGATGGAGGATAGAACAGTATACTTAGATCATGCTGCAACCACATATGTCAAACCTGAAGTATTTGAGGCAATGAAACCGTATTTCAGTGAGCATTTCGGAAATGCTTCATCTATATATAGTTTGGGCCGTGACAGTAAGAAAGCTGTAGAAGAGTCCAGAGAAAAGGTTGCAAAGGCAATAGGAGCAGAACCAAAAGAGGTTTATTTCACCGGCTCAGGAAGTGAAGCAGATAACTGGGCACTCAAAGGAATAGCTGCTGCATATAAGAAAAAGGGAAACCATATTATCACATCAGCTATTGAGCATCCGGCAATAATGAGTTCATGCAAATACTTAGAGGGTGAAGGCTTTGAGGTAACATATGTTCCGGTAGACAGTGACGGACTTGTATCACCTGAACAGATAAGAAATGCAATCAAGGAAAATACAATACTTATCAGCATAATGTTTGCAAATAACGAGATAGGCACTATTCAGCCTATAAAAGAAATCGGTGCTATTGCAAAGGAAAAGGGAGTATTATTCCATACTGATGCCGTACAGGCGGTTGGAAATATAAATATAGATGTTAAAGATTTGAATGTAGACCTTCTATCCTTATCAAGTCATAAATTCTACGGACCCAAAGGTATAGGAGCGTTGTATATAAAGAAGGGCGTTAAAATAGCTTCATTTATCCACGGTGGACAGCAGGAACGTGGAAAAAGAGCCAGTACGGAAAATGTCCCGGGTATAATTGGTTTAGGAAGAGCAATTGAGCTTGCAACGGAAAACCTTGATGAATACAACAAGAAACTAATTGAGCTCAGAGAAAAAACCATAGAAGGTCTGTTTGCAAAAGTTCCATATATCAGGTTAAACGGACACAGACACAACAGATTGCCCGGTAATGTAAATATATCATTTGAGTTTATAGAAGGAGAATCACTTCTTCTTATGCTTGATATGAAGGGAGTGTATGGCTCCAGCGGATCAGCCTGCTCATCAGGTTCTCTTGATCCTTCTCATGTCCTGTTAGCTATAGGGTTACCACATGAAATTGCACATGGCTCACTAAGACTTTCATTTGGAGATGAAAATACTCAGGAAGATGTTGATTATATACTGGAGGTTATACCTCAGATTGTTAGCAGGCTAAGAGATATGTCACCTCTTTGGGAAGCTGTAAAAGATAAAAAGTAATTTTATATTATTATATAGAGAAAAGAGGTATATAAAAATGTATAGTGAAAAGGTTATGGATCATTTTTCAAATCCCAGAAATGTTGGGGAAATAGAAGATGCAAATGGCGTTGGTCAGGTAGGAAATCCGAAGTGCGGAGATATAATGAAAATGTATCTTAAAATAGAAGATAATATAGTTGTAGATGCAAAGTTTAAGACCTTCGGTTGCGGAGCTGCAGTCGCAACAAGCAGTATGGCGACCGAACTGGTTAAGGGTAAAACAGTTGAAGAAGCGATGAAAATAACTAATAAGGCTGTTGCAGAAGCTCTGGATGGACTGCCGCCGGCAAAGATGCACTGTTCAAATCTGGCAGAAGAAGCTATTGCAGCTGCCTTGTATGACTATAGAAAAAGAAACGGCTTAGTTGACCCAAATGAAGCTCAGGACTGTACAGGTGAATGTTCGGCTTGTCACCACAGCCATGGACGTGAGGAAGACTTTGAAGACGAAGAATAGAATTTGTGCAGGAGATATATAATGGGTCCAAAAAAAGTAATGCTTGGTATGAGCGGCGGCGTCGACAGTTCTGTAGCTGCCGCCATTTTATTGAAACAGGGTTATGAGGTAATAGGAGTTACATTGCAAATATGGCAGGACATGGATGAAGAACGACAGAAGTCGGAAGGCGGCTGCTGCTCACTTTCAGCTGTTGATGATGCCAGAAGGGTTGCAAACAAGTTAGGTATACCCTACTATGTTTTAAACTTCAAGGATATATTTAATAAAACAGTTATAGAATACTTTAAAGAAGAATACTTCAAGGGAAGAACTCCAAACCCGTGTATTGCCTGTAACAGACATGTTAAGTGGCAGGCTATGCTGGACAAGGCTCTTTCCATGGGAATAGACTATATTGCTACCGGACATTACGCAAAAGTAATGCAGGATGCTAAAACAGGCAGATTTATTCTGAAGAAATCAGTTACCGACAGAAAAGATCAGACGTATGCACTGTATAATCTGACGCAGCAGCAATTAAGCCACACACTTATGCCGGTGGGTGACTATACGAAGGATGAAATAAGAGAAATTGCAAAAGAAATAGGACTTTCCGTAGCAACAAAACCTGATAGTCAGGAAATTTGTTTTATACATGATAACGATTATGGCAAATTTTTAAGCGAGAACTGTGACAAAAAGATAGTTCCCGGAAAATTTTTAGATACTAAGGGGAATGTGCTGGGTAATCACAAAGGTATAGTTCATTATACCGTCGGGCAAAGAAAAGGATTGGGCATCGCCTTTGGAAAACCAATGTTTGTAGTAGCCGTTAACCCTGAAAATAATACCGTTGTTCTTGGAGACGACAGTGAGGTGTTTTCCGAAACATTGACGGCTTCTGACCTGAATTTTATTTCAATCCCAAAGCCGATAGATGGAATGAGAGTTAACGCAAAAATCAGGTATTCTGCAAAAGAAGCACCTGCAACGATAAATGTAATAGATGAAAACCGTATAAGCGTTGTATTTGATATACCTCAAAGAGCTATTACTCCGGGACAGTCAGTAGTTTTCTACGACGGGGATGTAGTTGTAGGCGGCGGCACAATAGAATAATAATTCACATAATTTTACTAAAAAATCTTCTATCAGAGTTTGTTTTCAAGCTGTGGTAGGAGATTTTTTGCATAACATACAAATATTAATTGTATTTACATAAATATACTGGTAATATATGTGTATTAATTGTAAATGGAGGAATTTTATGAAAAAAATGAAGTTGCAGCTTTTACTTCTTGCAGTAGTAATTATTACAATATTTTTTCATGCAGAAAATATCTATAGTGCCGACAGCGTTAATAAAGACACGATTATTCAATCGGTTGATATTGATGCCGACAATGATAAAAATCCTGAATTCAAAGTATGTCTGTACAATACCCGTTCAGATGTGAAATATATAGTCCAAAATCCATATATCACTAAACATAAATATATGACATCTAAGATTTATAAATTGATACAGTATAAAAACGGTAAAGAAACAGGATATGTTAACCTTACTTTGAATAGTCTGAGAGATAACAATAACTGGATGTTTTTTGTTAACTACTATTCTAGTCAAGATAACATAAAGCTCAAATACGATATTAAGACATTTACACAGCAATCAAATCTGAATATACTGACCTTCCCAAACCAAAAGGGAAAATATGTTTTAAAAAAAGAAAAGGCTTCAAGTAAAGTGACCCTATCAAATAAAGTTACCTATCTGGAAGGAACAAAACGTTATGTTAAGTTCGGTGAAACCATTTCTGCAAAAGGACTTGGCGCAACAGTATGCGAAATATATAAGTACAAGGCAGACAATGTTCTGACAAAATCAAAAGATGGATTCAACTCACAAATTACATTAAACTCAATTGCTAGAAGGGAAATCAGGGGATACTGGATTTTATCTCTTAATCCTATGGTGGATTGGAATCATAAAACCGCTTTTAATACGATGATTAAAATGGACTTCGAATCAGATACATTATTTTTTAGTGACGGAGTATACAGGGAAAACATGTATAATTACGTACCTCGATCCTCCAGTATAAGAACTTATTTTAAAAATCCCGCAGGCCTTCAGGTAAGGGCATGTAAATGGGTTCTGGATAAAGGAAGTCTATTCAAAACTGTTGGGGTGTATACAATATATGTATTTGCAGATTCCATAGGAAGCAAAGGCTATATCCCCACTCAGCCAATGTCAGAATGGCTCAAGTCAGATTACAACATAGGTTACAATTTCTATGATACAAGGTTTAATTCAGATACCATGACGTCGTTGTTATACATATATAACGACTATCCAGATAAGTATGTACTTGAAAAGTTGACTAAGTATATAAATTTTTACAAAAATTATTATAAAACAAGACAGTATAAGGTTGGAAAGGCAATATTTGTACCGGATTACATGGATATAAGCGGCAAAAACAAGATTAATCCTGCTTCATTGAATCATTTTATTGCAGAAACTGAGGTAATGTTTCTTTACTATAATCTGACAGGTGATAAGGAAAGCCATAAAATTGCTTTAGAAATGCTCAATTCCATAAAGCTTACCAGCAGCAAGTGGATACGTCCAAACGGTGATTTATGGTATAGGGTTACGCCACAGGGTGTATTCAAGACAGATGATTATCCCTTGGTAACATACAATGATCTTGTATTTTTCAAACATATTATAAAAACCGTTGAAGGCAAAATTCCTGCTGAAATTGAAAAAATGTACCAAAGTAAAGAAAAATGGGCAAAGAACCATGGATTTCTTTGATACTTCTAATTTACCAACATATATTTTATTTTAATGCAGACATTAAATAAGTATTTGTTTTAAAAGCAGGAGGAGGGATTTATTTTGCGTGAAGGATTGATTCCAACGGTATTAGGAACGGCTGTTACCGCAACAGGGCTGGCAATGCGAGGTTATGACATGAAAAGACATGGCATGAAGAAGCGTGATACAGCAGTTGCAATTGGAGCGGGCGTTATAGGCTTTGGAGTGGCACATGTTGTGCTGGGTTCCATAGACCTGATACACAAATAAATCAAACATGGGTTGTTGCAAAACAAAAAACTTTCTGTTTTGCAACAACCTCAATTTATATTTTTTCAAAAACAGGTTTTCTTTTTTCAAAATGAACCACATGCTTAAATCCAATACTCTTTAAATGTTCAAAGGCCTCGCAAAAACTGTGCCCCAGATGTTCTGCAAAGTGGGAATCCGACCCTACGGTAATAACTTCTCCACCCAGCTCAAAGTAGCGTTTTACAACATCATAACCGGGTATTGTACATCCAAGGTCACTTCTTAACCCGGAAGTATTAAGCTCAATACCTTTTCCTTTTTCTATAACTGCTTTTAAAATCTCGTCGATAATATCACTGTAATCCTTGTATCTGAGAGGTTTGTCTTGGAAGTTGCCATACCGTGCAACGTAACCTATATGGCCTATAATATCATAATTATCATAGGCATTTACTGAACAAAGGATTTCTTGCAAATATCTTTCATAAGCCTGCTGTTGTGTTTTTCCCACAAAGAAAGTCCCGTTATAAGGGTCCTTGTGCTCAATTATATGCACTGAGTTAATAACAAAATCAAAGTCAAATTGATTTACTATATTATTGATTTTATCAACTACATGGGGCTGAAAACCCATTTCAACACCTATAAGCACTTCAAGCTTAGATGCCCACTTATCTTTAAGTTTACTAAAAAAGGAAAAATACTCATTATAATCAATTAAAAAACTCTCATCAAAATCAGGAAAGTCATAATCAACATGGTCGGTGAAAACCAATCCTTTAAGTCCTGTTTCAACGGCTTTTTTACAGGCTTCTTCTGCGTCCATGTGCGAATCTGTAGAAAATTTTGAATGAATATGGTTGTCATGCATTGTAACTTTCTCCTTTGAAAAGTATAATAAAACTAAAATTAACCATCCTATAAATATCATACGATAATAAAGTAATGCTAATTAATATTATCTACATTTTAAACTAAAAGTCAAAAAAGAGAGAGGTTAGAAAATGAATCAAGAAAAGACAAAAGGTGAATTATTAAAAGAAAAGCTTACCTACAATCAAAAAAATGCTTGGGAGCATAGTGAAAAAGAAGTTCAACAAGCTTTTGAATTATGTGATGAATATAAGACGTACCTGGATGAAGGAAAAACAGAGCGTGAATTTTGTTCAGTTGTAGAAAGTCAGTTAGTTAAGGCAGGGTATGAAAATCTGAATGAACTTATGAAAAAAGGTACAAAGCTGAAACAAGGGGACAAGGTTTACTACATAAACAAGGAGAAATCTGCTGTTTTTGCAGTAATTGGCCAAGAACCGCTGACACATGGTATAAATATGCTTGGAGCACATATAGACTCTCCACGCCTTGATTTAAAACCTAACCCTGTTTATGAGGACACCGGTATAGTACTGCTTAAAACGCATTACTATGGAGGAATAAAAAAATATCAATGGGTAACTATTCCTTTAGCATTACATGGTGTGGTTATTAAGCCAGATGGTTCAAAGTTGAATATCAGTATTGGTGAGGATGACAAAGACCCTGTATTTACCATAACAGATTTACTTCCTCATTTGGCTCAGGAGCAGATGCAGAAAAAAGCCACTGAGGTTATTGAAGGAGAAAGTCTCAATATATTATTTGGCTCAATGCCTTTAAAGGATGAGAAGGTAAAAGATAAAATTAAGCTGAATATATTAAAGCTTTTAAACGAAAAATACGGAATAATAGAAGAGGATTTTATATCGGCAGAACTGGAGGCAGTACCCGCATACAAGGCAAGGGATATTGGACTGGACAGGAGTATGATAGGTGCTTATGGTCAGGATGACAGGGTTTGTGCATTTACATGTGTAAAAGCAATACTTGATATTGTGAAGCCTGAAAAAACTGCGTTGTGTATTCTTACTGACAAAGAAGAAATCGGAAGCATGGGGAATACCGGTGCTCAGTCCAGTCTTCTCAGGAATTTTGTGTCAAAACTGCTATATTTAACAGTAGATAACTATTCAGATATTTTAACAAACCTATGTCTGGAAAACTCAAAAATGCTTTCAGCTGATGTTAATGCAGCTGTTGACCCAACGTATGCAAGTGTAAATGAAAAAACAAATTCATCATTTATGGGAAATGGTATTGTACTTCAAAAATATACAGGTTCACGAGGCAAATACGATGCAAGCGATGCCAATTCTGAATTTGTAGCGGAAATCAGAAACCTGTTTAATAAAGAAGGCATTATTTGGCATTTATCAGAAATGGGTAAAGTTGACTTAGGTGGCGGTGGAACTATAGCTCAGCATGTTGCAAACCTTGGTGTTGATGTACTTGATTGCGGAGTACCGATACTTTCTATGCACTCTCCAATGGAAATATCAAGTAAAATAGATGTTTATATGAGTTACAAGGCTATGAAAGTATTCATTGAAAGCAAATAAATGTTATTAGGAGAAAAGGATATGATAAGATTCGGGCCATCCGGAAATTCAGACAGCTTTTATGAACAGGGATTCAAATCATCGTCGCAAATGCCTGCATGGCTTGCTTCAAAGGGACTGAATGCTTATGAGTATTCCTGTACAAAAGGAGTAAAGGTTGGAGAGGCAACTGCCAGAGAAATAGGTCAACAGGCACAAAACAACAATATCTTTGTCAGTATCCATGCTCCGTATTATATAAACATGTCAAGTGAAGAAGAGGACAAAAGAGAAAATTCCAAGAGATACATTATGGAAACCTTACAGGTTGCAAAGTGGATGGGTGCCAAGAGAATAGTTGTTCATACGGGTTCTACCAGTAAACTGGGACGGGAAAAGTCACTTGAATTGGCAATTCAGATTCTTAAAGAAACTCTGCAAATGTCTGATGCCGCTGGTTTTGGTGATATCAGTATATGTCCGGAGGTGTTGGGTAAGCATAACCAGTTGGGCACACTTGAAGAAATAATGGAAATGTGCAAAATCGATGAAAGGCTTATTCCTACTATAGATTTTGGTCATGTTCATGCCAGAGGCCTTGGAATACTGAATTCTCAAGAAGACTTTGAAACAGTCATAGATTTTATAGAAAACTCAATAGGCAAGGAAAGAACAAAAAACATTCATTGTCATTTCAGCAGGATAGAGTTCTCCAAAGGTGGAGAAAAAAAGCACTGGAATTTTTCTGATAAGGAGTTTGGACCTGAATTCAAACATCTTGCGCCTGTACTGGTTAACAGGAAAATGGAGCCTGTAATTATTTGTGAATCAAGAGGAATGATGGCAGAGGATGCCGCTGAAATGAAAGAAATTTATTATGGCATCCTGGAGAATCAAAATTTGTTCTAATAAGTGAGTATCGCAAAAATAATTATATTTTCTAACCTGTACTTTGGAGTATAAATTGTATATCAATGGGAGCTTGGAAGCAATCATTGATATACTTTTATACGGCAGTTACCTTTGTTAAAACAGAAAAACTTCTGTTTTGCAACAGCTCATTAGATAAAAAATGGAGGTTAAAATGAAAAAAATACTTGTTTTAAACGGGCCTAATCTGAATATGCTAGGCATCAGGGAAAAAGCCGTATACGGAAGCGAAACACTGCTGGATATTGCCCAAGAGGTTAATATCGTATCTCAGGAGCTTGGTTTGGAGTCAGATTTTGTACAATCAAACCACGAAGGAGAAATCATAGACAAACTGCATGCAGCACGTGGTGTCTATGATGTTGTAATAATTAATGCGGGAGCATATACTCACTACAGTATAGCTATAAGAGATGCAATAAAGGCAATAGAAATACCTACAATAGAGATACACCTTTCAAATATACATAGCAGAGAAGAATTCAGGCATACATCAATGATAGCACCCGTTTGTGTAGGACAGATATGCGGATTCGGCAAAATGAGTTACATACTGGCACTTCATGCTGCAGCAAACTTTTAAAGGTTAATAGGTTAATATATATAGACAAAAATAGGGATTTATGGAGGTAGTTTAAATGGTTGACAAGCAAATACTATCAAATAGGTTGGACACTTTCAGAAAGGAACTGAAAAACCTTGGACAAGATGGTGCATTAATTACAAAAAGAGAAAATTATATGTATCTTTCAGGTTTTTCAGGCACTTCCGCAAACCTTGTTATTACTGATAAAAAAGCATATCTGCTGACAGACTTCAGATATGTTGAACAATCGGCAAAGCAGGCTCCTATGTTTGAAGTAATTCAACATAAGACTGACATAAAAGATACTATCCTTGAAATACTAAACGCCGAAGGAATTAAAAAACTTGGCTTTGAAGATGAAAGCTTGACTTACGCGGAATACAAATCATTTAAAGGCAAGTTTCAGGGTACTGAACTGGAGGGAATTGGCTCTGTTATTGAAGGGTTAAGGAGTATAAAGGACTCTTATGAAATAGAAACAATAACCAAAGCCGTAGAAATTGCTGATGGTGCATTCAGTTATGTTCTGGGTATTATAAAGCCAGGAATTACAGAGCTTGATGTTGCTGCCGAACTGGAATATCAAATGAAAAAATTAGGGGCATCCGGTGCTTCCTTTGAAACAATTGTTGCTTCTGGGCTGAGATCATCCATGCCTCATGGAGTAGCATCTGAAAAGAAGCTCGAAATCGGTGATACAATTACAATGGATTTTGGCGCATTATACAACCATTATTGCTCAGATATAACAAGAACAGTATTTCTTGGACAGCCGGATAAAAAAATGATAGATATCTATAATATAGTATTAGAAGCCCAGTTAACTTCAGAGAGAGGTGCTGTTTCTGGAAAAACCGGAAGGGAAGTTGATAAAATAGCAAGGGATATAATATATGACAAAGGATTTGAAGGTAAGTTCGGACATGGACTTGGTCACGGCTTAGGTCTTGAGATACACGAGAATCCACGCCTGTCACCAAGCGGAGATAAAGTACTGAAAAACAATATGGCAGTTACAGTAGAACCGGGTATTTATGTTGAGGGGCTTGGAGGAGTAAGAATAGAGGATACTATTATAATCAGGGATAACAACCCTCTTGTTCTAACCCAATCTAAAAAGGACATGATTATAATATAAGCCAAAAACAGACTTTTTCGGTGCATTTATTGACTTTTATTATTAAAATGAAAATTTTTCTTGCCTAATAGAGAAAATTAATTTAATATAAACTAGGGTAGTATTAAAGATAAAATAAATTTTTATGCATTTTTATATTATGGAGGTAAGGTATGATAGTAGCTGGTGATTTTAAAAATGGCGTAACATTCGAATTGGATAATAATATATTTCAAGTAATAGAATTCCAACATGTTAAGCCGGGAAAAGGAGCTGCGTTCGTAAGAACAAAGTTAAAGAATATAATAACAGGTGCAACAGTTGAAAGAACTTTCAATCCTACAGATAAAATGCCAAAAGCTCATATCGAAAGAAAAGATATGCAGTATTTATATAATGATGGTGATTTATATTACTTTATGGATGTTGAATCCTTTGAACAGCTTCCTATAAACAAGGAAACTATAGGAAATACTCTCAATCTTGTTAAGGAAAATGACATTGTAAAGATTCTTTCACATAAAGGAAACGTTTTCGGTATCGAGCCTCCTACATTCGTAGAGCTTGAGGTAACAGAGACAGACCCCGGGTTTAAGGGAGATACTGCTACCGGTGCAACAAAACCTGCTACGGTTGAAACCGGTTATGTTATAAAAGTGCCTCTTTTTGTTAACACTGGAGATATAATAAGAATTGACACTAGAACAAATGAATATATGGAAAGAGTTAAATAATAAAATACCAAAGTGGTAATGAGGAGGTAAATATGAGCTATATAAGCGAACGTGTAGCATTCATTAAAGGTTTGGCAGAGGGTATGAAAATTAATGATTCAACCAACGAAGGAAAGCTGTTAAACGCTATAATCGATGTTCTGGATGATATCACACTTGCAATAGAAGATATTGAGGAAATTCAGGATGATCTTGGTGAACAAGTAGACAGCATAGATGAGGATCTCGCAGAGATTGAAAAGCTTATTTATGATGAGGACGAGATTGAGGTTGAAGAAATAGAGTGCCCTAACTGTGGCGAAAAAATCGATGTTGATCTTGAAATGATTGACGAAGATACCGACTCTATTGAGTGTCCCCATTGCCACGAGAAGATTGAATTGGAATGGGATTGCGACTGTGAGGATGACTGTGGCTGCGGTTGCGGACATGATCATGATGAAGAATAATTAATAGTATTTTATTTGAAGCTGTCAACATAATATGTTGGCAGCTTTTTTAAAATTAGTAACATTTAAAATATAAAACTTACGGACTGTTGCCGCATACATAGTGATATCATTATAAATGGATAATGTCCACATAAATATACTGAAATCCATGTCATGAGAATAATCTCAGGGCATGGATTTTTTTATATAAAGTATTGACACAAATTTGCTATAGTTGTATTATTGTATTAATCACTTAATACAATAATACAACTTAAAGGGGAGTACACCATGATAAATAAGAAGTACATCTTACTTATAATTGTTTCAACCATATTTTTATTATCCGGATGCACCTACGGAAGCTTTAGTACTTTAAAATCTGTTGAAAAAAATACTTTTAGCATGATGTCTATGAGTTATGAAAAATTTAACGGATATAAAGCTACTTCTATTAAAGTAAAGGAAGGCAATCCCATGAATGTAAATGTGGATATTGTTTCAAAAAAAGGAAAGCTGGACATGTCCATTACTGATGAAAAGGGTCACAGTATTTATGAGGGTAAGGATATACCTACATCCTCTTTCACAGTAAAAATTCATGAGTCAGGAGACTACAAAATTAAAGTTTCAGGTAAAAAACACTACGGAAGTTACAAAATTACATGGGGAAAGGCAAGTGAAGACAATGAAAAATAGTTGCAAGAGGGAGGTGGTCTGATGGCTAATGATTTTTCAGCTAATGTTCCCATATACATTCAAATAATGAATAATGTTAAGCTCAAGATTGTTTCAGGAATATGGGAAGCAGGGCAGAGACTTCAATCTGTCAGAGAGCTGGCTGTGGAGTTTTCAGTAAATCCCAACACCATGCAGAAGGCTTTATCCGAACTGGAAAGAGAGGGCTTGCTGTATGCAGAAAGAACCTCGGGACGATATGTTTCTCAGGACCAGGATAAAATTAAGAAAGCGCGAGATGAGATGGCTGAAGAATATACCGGGAATTATTACAACCTGATGAAGAAACTTGGTTATACGAAAGAAGAAATAATATATGTAGTATCTAACAGATTGGTTGAATTTGAAAAGGGAGGTCTTAAAAATGAGTAATATGATAGAAATAAAGGCATTGCATAAGAGCTACGGCTCAAGAAAGGTTCTGAATAATGTATCTTTGACATTAGAAAGTGGGACAATAGTGGGTCTGCTGGGACCAAACGGATGCGGCAAAACATCATTAATCAAGATAATTGCAGGTATTATTCAAGATTATGAAGGAAAGGTAATGATTGATGGAAGATCTCCTGATGAGTACACAAAATCTATTGTTTCATACTTACCTGAAAAAACCTATCTTGGTGAAAACTTAAAAGCTAAGGACGCTTTGGACTTCTTTGAAGATTTTTACTCTGACTTTGACCGTGAAAAGGCATCTAAAATGCTTTCTCAATTCAAGCTTGATCCAAATCAAAAGATAAAAAGTATGTCAAAAGGAATGCAGGAAAAAGTTCAGCTCATTCTTGTAATGTCAAGAAAAGCAAAGGTATATTTACTGGACGAACCTTTGGGAGGACTTGACCCCGCTTCACGTAAAGCAATGCTGGATATTATACTGAACAATTATTCCGAGGATGCAGTAGTACTTCTCTCAACTCACCTTATAAACGATGTTGAAAGAATATTTGATAGGGTAATTATGGTGGGAGAAAGCAGAATTCTGATAGATGATACTGTTGACAATATTCGAGAGAAAAATGGTAAATCTGTTGAAGAGCTATTTGAGGAGGTGTTCAAATGTTAGGAAAATTATTTAAGTACGAGATTAAAGATACATCAAGGCTAATACCTTTCTTTTATTTGATAACAGCAGTTATGGCAGGTTTGTCACTGCTTTCAGGAAAACTTGAGTTAGGTTGGTTCAAGGCAACATCATCAGTGCTTCTGCTATTAGTTGGAATTTCAGTATTTGTTGTTACACTGGTAGTAATATGTATGAGATTTTACAAAAACCTATACTCAAACGAGGGTTATTTAAGTTTTACACTGCCTTTAAAGCCTCACCTTCATCTTGTTTCAAAGGCAATCGTATCATTTGGTTGGATGTTACTGAGTGTTATAATCAGTATGGGAGCTATCTTTGTAGCCTTATATGGATTAGGAGTAGACGGGAAAATGTGGGCGTCGGCTTTGGATGAAATAGAAAGATATGGCATGGGCAAATATATGTATGCATTTATACCTATGATTTGTTTAGCTATACTGTATCTTATGAGTCAGATTTACTTTTCCATAACCCTGGCAAATAGTCCTAAATTCCATAATATAGGGGCGGCAGGAGCTTCGATTCTATTGTTTTTTGTTACAAATATAGTACTCAGGATAGTAGAGACTATACTGACCATAATTATTCCTTTTTCACTTTTCGTAAACATTTCAGGTAGTGTAGATATTTCTTTAACTGCTCATAATATGGTTGGATATTTAATAGATAACTTTAACAACACAAATCCTTCAAATATGGTTATTGGTTTGGGAGGATATACATTTGATGTAATTATGATATTTGTCCTCTTCTATATTACCGGCCGTATTATGAATAAAAAAGTTTCTTTGAGATAATAAGAGAATTATATAAGTAAATTTGACACCCGATGAACCAAAATGGTATCGTCGGGTGTTTTTTATACCTTTATTTATTTTTGTCATAATGTTGGACAAAGCCTAATATATATAAATAAATAAATTTCTTATATGAGATTTAAGGCAGTTACTTAACACGAGGGTGTTAACTAAAGAAAAGCAAGGAGTGATTAACACATGACTAACGTACAATTTGAAATATTTCCTTTCCTCATTCCCGGTATCAGGGAAGTTATTCAAAAAATTAATATTAATGAGTTAAACAATTTGGAAGAAATACGGTTGCGGGCAGGAAAACCCCTAATGGTGTTTTATAAAAAAAATGATTGGTTTGTCACCGGAAACGGGCGTTTAACACGTTCTTTGAGTGAGGCTTATTTAGTTGAGCAAAGAGAGATAATCAAAACTCTTGAACTCATGAGTGAGAATTCCATTTACGCATATCAGGATGAAATAAAATCGGGTTATATCACTTTGCGGGGAGGACATAGAATAGGCCTAAGCGGAAAGGTTGTACTGCAGGAAGGTAAAATCAGAAACATAAAGGATTTTAACGGTCTTAACATTCGTATTGCAAAAGAGGTAAGAGGCTGCGCAAAAAATATAATTAAATACATAATAAAAAACAGCTCTGATATTTATAACACACTTATCGTCGGGCCGCCTCAATGCGGAAAAACTACCATACTCAGGGATTTGTCCAGAATGCTCAGCAGCGGTGAACAGGAATATGACTTTAACGGTATGAAGGTAGGAATAGTTGATGAAAGGTCTGAAATCGCTGCATGCTGCAAAGGTGTGCCACAGAATGATGTAGGATATAGAACGGATGTTATGGATGGTTGTCCAAAGGTATTGGGGATGGAAATGCTTTTGAGAAGTATGTCGCCCGGTATAATAATTACTGATGAGATAGGGACCCACGGTGACAGAGATGCCGTTTTAAAAGTACTGAATTCAGGCATTAAAATAATAGCGTCGGCACACGGTTATAACATAACAGAGCTAAAAATGAGGGAGGAGCTCCTTTCTTTGATTAAATCCGCAGCTTTTGAAAGGTATATAGTGCTGAGTTCCAGAAACGGGCCCGGTACACTTGAAGAGGTTGTAGATGAAGGGATGACACCGATTTACAGGGTATCAGCATAGAAGGGGGCTTATAAAAATGATAATAAAAATTATTGGCTCGGCACTTCTCATATGTGCAACCAGCCTTATGGGCTTTTCTCTGGCAGCGGACTGCTCAAAAAGACCTAAAGTACTCAGAGAACTTCAGGTATTGATGCAAATGTTTGAAAATGAGATAAGCTATCTGTCAAATTTATTGGCACAGTCCTTTGAAAGAATATATACAAGCTCTAAAACTGATGCCTCACTACTTTTTAAGGAAGCGGCTGAAAACCTGTCCTTGCCCGGAATAACTGCAGATATGGCTTGGGAAAAGGCTGTGGAGAACACATCTGCAAAGCTGGGTTTAAGTAAGGAAGATAAGGCAATTTTGATTACCTTTGGTAAAATGCTTGGCAGTTCAGATTTGGAAGGCCAGATTAACAATATAAATCTTGTCTCATCCCAACTGAAACTGCAGGAAATGAAAGCAGAACAAATGAGACAAAAAAACGAAAAAATGTACAAAAGCCTTGGAGTATTAAGTGGACTGGCAATAGTAGTCGTATTATTTTAGATACAAAGGAGTGAAGTTTTATGGAAGTAGATCTCATATTTAAAATTGCAGCAATAGGCATATTAGTTTCGGTACTGAATCAGGTTTTAACCAGGTGTGGAAGGGAAGAACAGGCTATGATGACAACCCTTGCAGGAATAGTAGTTGTACTTTTGATGGTGTCGAAACAGATTGCGGGTCTTTTTGAGGCGGTAAAAACCATGTTTCAATTTTAACAAAAGCATTATGGATACGAGGGTACATATGATATGGACATACTTCAGATTGTTTGTATTGGTATAGTTGCGGTAGCACTTTCATCAGTGATAAAGGTACAGAAGCCGGAGCTTGCTTTGCAGGTGAGCATTATTACCGGGATTCTCATATTTATGCTTGTAGCAGTAAAGCTATCCGCAGTCATAGATTTTATAAAAACCTTCAGCCAGAAGGCTGATATAGACTCAACATACATTGCTATTTTGCTTAAAATAGTAGGAATTGCATACATAGCGGAGTTTGGAGCAGAGGTTTGCAAAGATGCAGGAGAATCATCAATTGCATCAAAAATAGAGCTTGCCGGTAAGGTTACCATAGTAATTCTGGCAGTACCAATAATAACATCACTCCTGGACCTGGTAGTAAAACTGATGCCTTAGCAGGTATCTGAAATACATCACGTTAACGGCTGCTTTTAGCCTTGGAGGAATTTTACCAATGAAATTAAAAAAACTTGTATTTGCAATATTACTGCTTATAACTATTTTCTCCACACTTTGCGTACATGCAGAGTCATTACAGCAAAATACTGACAGCAGTAATGAAAATGAAAAAATTCTTAGCGATCAACTTAAGGATAACTCTGATATAAGCGACAATGTAAGAAAGTATTACGGGGAAGAGTCACAAGATCTCTTTCCGGATTTTGACCCCGGAAAAATTGCTTCCGATGCCGCAAGAGGTGACTTGAAATTCAGTTTCACAGGGGTTATTAACAGAGTAATCAGGTATCTACTAAAAGAAGTCTTTTTAAATGCAGACATATTAATTAAGATAATAATACTTTGTATCATTTGCGCTATACTGAAAAACCTGCAAAATTCATTTCTTAGTGAAAGCGTAGGTGAAATGGCATTTTTCGTTTGCTACATTGTATTGGTTTCAGTATTGATGGTCAGCTTCAGTACAGCAATGAAAATGTGTATGGATATTATTGATGGTATGGTGTCGTTTATGCATTCAATAATACCACTGTTAATTACATTGCTGGCTACATCAGGAAGTATATCTTCGGCAGGTGTTTTCCAGCCTGTACTGGTTATGCTGATTGAAATAGCTGCCACGGCAATTAAGAATTTTTTTATTCCCATGATTTTCCTAATTACAATGCTTAACATAGTAAATAATATTTCAGATAAAATTCAATTAACCAAACTTGCCGGTTTTATGAAGCAAATCTGTACTTGGGGGCTGGGACTTATCCTTACTATATTTATAGCAATTGTATCAATACAGGGGTCCATGGGTGCGGTTGTAGACGGAGTTACAAGCAAGACGGCAAAGTTTGCACTTGGAACATTTATACCGGTAGTAGGAAAATATCTGGCAGATGCAGCCGATACCGTTGTTGGTTGTACACTTGTAATAAAAAACGCATCAGGGCTTATTGCCATGATTGGTATCTTAGTAATATGCCTTGCTCCGCTTTTGAAAATCCTTGCCGTGGTTATATTGTACAAGCTTGCCTGTGCATTTGTAGAGCCTATAGCAGATAAGAAGATTACAAATTGCCTTAACGATATGTCAGGCTCATTGACATATATATTAGGAGTAACCGCCGCTGTAGCAGTTATGTTCCTAATAGCAATAACAATTGTAATAAGTACTACTAATATGTCTGCGGCAATAAGGTAGGGGAGGGATTTCAAATGCTTGAATTTTTAAGAAGCTGGATTATCAATATTGTAACAATCACAATCATTCTGGTTTTATTTGAAATAATAATGCCTTCAGGAAAAATAAAGAAAATAATAAGTCTTATAGCAGGATTTATTTTGCTGATTGCTGTTATAAACCCTTTTTTAACTCTTAAAAATAAGAATTTTGATATTGGACAGAATGTGTTATCAGATAGCATGTACCTTGATAAAAATGAGCTCGAAGCCAGTAGCAAACTGTTAAAGGACAAGCAGATGAAGCAGGTATCCCAGGTTTACAAGGACAAAGTTATTAACAGTATACAGGAGCAAGCTCTAAAGGTTAATGGAGTTTCTCAGGCAAAAGCTGACATTGAAATCAATGAAGACTACTCTTCAAATAAATTCGGGGAAATAACCAGAGTAAATCTTCAGATAAAACGGGGAAAAAAGCAGTCGGACAGTGTAAAAATTAATTCCGTAATGCCTGTTAAAAAAATTGATATTTCATTACCCTTTGTAAAGGGAAAAAACAACAAAAAACAGGAAGCAGTTACGGATGATGAGAGTAAAAAAATAACAGAACAATTAAAACAGACCATAAATAAATCCTTTGAAATAAAAAAAGACAGTATTATTGTTACAGTAAATTAATTATTTTTGGATAACCAATATATTTTCGGAATAAATGATGTAGGAGGGAATATAAATGTATAAATTTAGTAAGCTTATAACGGAGCTGAAAAACAAAATAACTGCCGACGGGAGTAAAAAAGTAATTCAGAATACTGTAATAATTGCAATTATAGGAATAATCCTACTTATTGCAGGCAGTGTATTTTTTCAAGAAACAGCAAAGAAAAGTGAGAAGGTCACTCCCCAGCCCAAAAACGGTACAGAGGCTGTGGAAACATTGAGTCAGAAGGAAGGTGAAACAAAAGATAAACTGGAAAAAAGTCTGGAATCTATACTGTCCCAAATAAAAGGAGCAGGTAAGGTTAGTGTTATGGTTACCTTTTATTCCGGTAATGAATCTGTACCGGCCTATAACACGAAAAACAGTACAAGTGACACACAGGAGAAAGATAAGGAAGGGGGGACACGGTCAGTTAAACAGTCTGACAAAGAGAATAATATTATTTTTGAGGAAAGCGACGGAGTAAAAAAACCGTACATCACAAAGGAAATGCTCCCAAAAGTAAAAGGAGTTGTAATAGTTGCAGACGGAGCCGGAGATGCTGAAGTCAGAAGTAGTCTGGCAAATGCTACGGAGGCACTTTTTGAAGTAGCTTCCCACAAGATACAGGTATTTGAGAGAAATAAAAACTAATTTTAAAAAATAGAAATAAACTTTAATATATATGAATATACATAATGTGTGAGACGAGCAAAAATCCTTTAGGTGAAAAGCCAAGGAGAAACAATAAACTAAAAGATTGTTAGGAGGGTCTATGTAATGAATTTTTTAAAAAGAAAACAAATAATTGTACTATCCCTTGTACTTATGCTGTTAGTAGCAGGCTATTTGCAGTACACCTACAACAAAAGCGCACAATACAGCGAAGATGACTCCGCTCAATTTGGCGATGCAGTGTATGTAGATAATAAGGATGCATCTGCTAAGGGAAATGTTAACACTGCCACTGCCGGGAATGAAGAGAAAACAGCTACCGCATCAAAGGAAGCAAACAACTTTTTTGCTCAGGCAAAAATGGATAGGGATGTTACCAGAGACAAGGACATTGAAACAATGAAAGGTGTTTATGGAGACGACATGGCTAGCAAGGATGCAAAATCCAAAGCTTATGCAAAAATGATGAAAATAGTTGAAACCTCTCAGAAAGAGGCAAACATTGAAACTCTTATCAAAGAAAAAGGTTTTAATGATGTAGTCGCATTATTCTCTGACGACGGGAGTGTGGATGTTGTTGTAAAGGCTCCTGCGATATCTAAAGCTGATCAGGCTAAAATACTTGACATTGTTGCCAGACAGGGAAATGTTCCCTTTGATAAGATTATAATCAAGAATATGTTCTGATTTCTTATAATTTTATAAATAAAGCAGCTCAAAAAGGGGTTATCTTGAAAAAGATAGCCTTTTTGCTTTTAATAGTTTTTTGGACAAGCAGCAACATTATTCCATATGATTAGAAACCAATGATATTTAAAATACTAGTATAGATTGATAAATAAGGATTGAAGTGATATAATTTTACAAGCTGTTATCCAGATAAAATGGTAATATTGCCTGACTGATATAATGGAGGTATATTATGGAAGAAAATAATATAATTGATGACTATGGTTCTGTAAAAATATCTGAGGAAGTTGTTGCCATTATTGCGGGAATTGCTGCGACTGATGTTCCCGGGGTAGCGGGCATGAGCGGAGGTATCGCGGGAGGAATAGCTGAGATTCTCGGTAGGAAGAACCTCTCTAAAGGAGTAAAAGTCGAGGTCGGAGAAAAAGAAGCAGCTATAGATTTATATATAATAGTAGAATTTGGTTCAAGAATACCTGAAGTTGCATGGGACATACAGGATAAGGTAAAAAATACGGTACAGGAAATGACAGGACTCAATGTCGTTGAGGTTAACATTCATATTCAGGGAGTTAACTTTGAAAAAGAAGCAAAGAAGGATACTGAAGTCAAGTAAGGGTATCAATATCTGTGTTATTGGAAATAATTAAATAAAGTATATGAGAATGATTATTATCCAAACATTCTCATATACGTTTGATTTTTATACATAATTGAAATATAATGAAATTAATTACCGAATTTATGGGTATTGTTTGCTTATAATAAAAGAATAGAGGTGAAGTTTATATGAACATAATTTTACGTGTACTATTAGCTGTATATGCATTTTTCCTGACAATTGCATCCATGTTCGCAATGCTTGTTACAATCAAGTCTGACATATTGTCGGAGGCTTATACATACTTATATAACGATGTGTTGGGATATCGGAATCCATCCATTATAATGTTCATTGTTTCTTCAATATTTTTCTGTTTGAGTTTGACATTCCTTCTTTCCGGTTTTAAGCCGGAAGGAGATAAAAAAGCTATAACCAAATACAATAAAAACGGCGATATCAGAATTACTTTAAACTCAATCGAGAACATTGCATTGGCTACATCGAGAAAGCTCAACGGGATTCGTGATTCCAAGGCATTTGTTACAAAAGTAGGCGAAGGTGTCAGTATTACTGTGAAAGCAATTGTTCTTCCTGACATAAACATTCCTCTGTTGTCTGAAGATATGCAGCAGAAAGTAAAATCTGCAGTTGAAGATTGCACGGGAGTGCAGGTAGATAGTGTCAGAGTTTTGGTGGAGAGCATTTTCACTGGTTACAAATCTGCGAGAGTTGAGTAGCAATTGGAGGTGTTACCATGGATAAACAGGTATTAACCGAGTTTTACAATCAGCACAAGGGTGAAATACTGGGGGCCGCAATCGGTTTTTCGATTGCAGTTATTGTATTGATTCTTGGATTGTTAAAAGCATTGTTTATAGTTTTGTGTGTAGTTTTTGGATTTTATGTCGGGAAAAAATTGTACCAGGACAAAGACTATATTAAGAATCTTCTGGACAGGATACTGCCGCCTGGTACATACAGATAGACAGAAATAACATAATTTAAGGAGGAATATCAATGGGACGCCGTGCATCCAGGGAATCTGCGATGAAACTGTTGTATCAATTGGAAATACAGAAAACTGACAGAGACGAACAAATTAACATGGCCCTGGAAGACGAAAGTTTAACTGAAAACGATAGGGAATATATTAAAGGAATCGTTGATGGGGTATTCGATAAAACGCCGGTTTTAGATGGTATAATAGAAAAAAAAGCCACCGGTTGGAAAATAAATCGTTTATCTAAAATAGATTTGTCAATTTTAAGAATAGGAATTTACGAGATATTGTATAGGGACGATATACCATTTAGTGTTTCTGTAAATGAGGCTGTAGAATTAGCTAAAAAATATAGCAATGAAGATGCAGGAGCGTTTGTTAACGGTCTTTTGGCCAAGGTATCAAAGAGTGATATACCTTTAGAGACAATAACTGGTGAAACTGATTCTGAATAATAGAAGCTTTAAAGGGTAATGTGATAAATTTGACATTATCCTTTTTTGAAATATAGGAGTTTTATGAATAATGAATAGAGTTTATTCGGTTTCTGACATAAATAATTATATAAAGCAGTTGGTATCAAGGGACCTAATATTATCGGATGTGTCAATTAGGGGTGAAATATCCAACTTTAAGCACCATTATACCGGGCATATGTATTTTACCATTAAGGACGAAAACAGCCTTCTAAAATGCGTTATGTTCAAGTCACAGGCCATTGCGCTGAGATTTGCTCCCGAAAATGGTATGAAGGTGATAGTGTCCGGCTATATCTCCGTTTTTGAAAGGGACGGGCAGTATCAGCTATATGCAAGTAATATGCAGCCCGATGGAGTGGGTGCTCTGCACGTTGCCTTTGAACAATTAAAGGAGAAGCTTCAGCAGGAGGGATTATTTGACCTTGAAAAAAAGAAAAGTATTCCATTGCTGCCGGGAAGTATAGGTATTGTAACATCTTCAACAGGTGCCGTTATAAGAGATATTATTAATGTTACTTATAGAAGAAACAGCAAAATGAAGTTGGTTTTGTATCCTGTAGCCGTTCAGGGACCTCAGGCAGCAGGACAGATATCTGAGGCAATTAAGCGACTAAATGAGCATAATAAGGTTGACGTAATAATTGTGGCCAGAGGCGGCGGCTCACTGGAGGAGCTGTGGGCCTTCAATGAAGAAATTGTTGCCAGAAGTATATATGCATCCAATATCCCCGTTATCTCTGCTGTTGGACATGAAACAGACTTTACAATAAGTGATTTTGTTTCGGATATGCGGGCACCCACCCCGTCCGCTGCCGCCGAACTTGCAGTTCCTGATATTGAGGTGCTTTTATATAAACTGGAAAGCTACAATATGAGAATGAAAAATTCCCTTGTGAAAAAAGTGACTGCATTGCAGAATCAACTGCAAAAAATAAATTCAAGACCTTCTTTTACACAGCCCTATGACAGAGTAAACCAGCAAAGGCAGGCAATAGACAATCTAGTAAAAAACCTTGTAAGGGAAAATCAAGCTATTATAAAAGACAAGAAGTCACAGTTTGGAATCCTAGCAGGAAAGCTGGATGCTTTGAGTCCTTTGAAGATAATGGAACGTGGCTATGGTGTTGTAAAAAATTCCCAAGGACATGTTGTAAATAGTGTAAAGCAGGTTAATGCCGGAGATAAGTTGGAAATATTGATAAATGACGGATTGGCAGAATGTGACGTTACATCGGTAAGAGAGGGAAAGATATATGAGTAAAAGCGTTAAAATTGAAAAGAGCTTCGAAGAAGCTATTGCAGAGCTTGAACAAATTGTTGTGAAGCTTGAAAAGGGTGAAGCCACACTGGAAGAGTCCATCAACAGCTTTCAGCAGGGGATAGAACTTTCAAGGTACTGTGCGGCGAAGCTGGATGAAGCAGAAAAGAAAATTACAATGTTGATTCAGAATGAAGAGGGTAATTTGGAAGAAAAAGATTTTAACTTGTAATTCGGAGGAAATATGAATTTTAAGGAAAAAAACAATATATATGTGAATATGATTGAAGAGAGGCTTCAAAATATTATTCCGGAAGTAAACGAATACTGTCTGGATATAAAGAAAGCAATGTCCTACAGCCTTTTAGCCGGAGGCAAGAGATTGAGGCCTTTACTGGCACTCGCTGTAGCAGAAATGTTAGATAAACCTTTTGATGAGGTAATTAATTTCGGCTGTGCAATCGAAATGATTCATACATACTCACTTATACATGATGATTTGCCGGCTATGGATAATGATGATTATAGAAGGGGAAAACCCACAAACCATAAAGTGTTTGGTGAAGCTATGGCAATACTGGCCGGAGACGGACTATTGAATATGGCTTATGAGATAATGATTAATGATGCAGTTGAATCAAAGAGTATTGATAAAATGCGGGCTGCCGGAATAGTTGCCAAGTATGCAGGGTCATTGGGAATGGTAGGAGGTCAGGTAATTGATCTTCAATCTGAAGGAAAAACCATTGAAAGTGATAGGCTAAAAACAATGCACAGACTAAAAACAGGTGCGTTGATAAAAGCGCCGGTGGAAGCTGCGGCAGTAATATGCGGTGCCGATAAAAAGGAATTTGAGCTTCTGTCAGGGTATGCAGCAAATTTAGGGTTAGCCTTTCAAATAAAGGATGATATTCTTGACATAGAAGGAACCGTAGAAAACATGGGAAAGAACCCCGGGAACGATTCTTCATGCAATAAATCAACTTATGTAACCATGTATGGACTTGAAGAGTCAAAAAAGCTTCTTGAAACAGTAACTCAAGAAGGTATTTCCTGTCTTGAAGCATTCGGCAATAATGCGCAGTTTTTAAAAGAACTTGCATTATCACTGGTTGTAAGGGACCGCTAAGATGAATTTTGGGGAATAATAATCTCTTTGTTTATCAAAGTTTTTATGTTATAATGTTGTCTCAATGGCATTTATGTTATTAAAAAATTACTATTGACAAAAAAACAGGGTGGCGCAGTATTCTAGTCAGTACTGATGATTCTGAAGACGGGCCTAAAAATCCGTTTAAGGGCACATCGATGAAGTTCCTTGTGTCGGCTTGCTACGCCCAGTGGTGGGTTGATGCTGGGAGTTAAGGCTTAGGGGCGATCCGCAATGGCATGCGGGCGTTGACCCCTTTTCCGTGGAGACCCTTACTTGTGGAAGAAAAGTCAAGCTTTTGCTTGCCACCTCAACTACGAAAAGGGATTAAACCTGTTATGCGGTGTCTATATGATGGCTGTGAACAGTGTAGCCTGCCTTGAGTGAAATCCGGTGGATAACGGATCAGATGCTTCATGTATTGGCCGATATATAAGCATTATTGCTGTTTGAAACCTTTTTTGCAAAAGAGGCTAGGAATCATTTTGACTGCTGGGGAAAACCCCTAGACTGTTCTTACAAAGTGGTTTATTGAGGATTAAAGTGTGGACTAAGTGGTAATCAGGCCCCGTAAACGGAGACGTACGGTGATGTGTTTAAAGGGAAACCTCTGGTTTGGCGACATTCCAGTACATGTCAGGGAAATCCTGCCTGACCTAAGCCGCAAAATTTACTCAATAAACTGCCACCTGTTTTTCTAATAAATCTGGAGGATTGGTGTGGAAGATAATTATAAATATCCAGCCGATGAAAAGAAGGTTAAATTCAGGGCTAACGCAATTAGCTCTAAAAAAGAAACAAGAGTTTGGACACTTTTAATTACGGTAATAACTTTTTTCATTTCTATTTTTATGTCTTTTTTTTCGAATGAAACATTAGGTAATGCTACCACAGTTGTTTCATTTCTCATTGTTTTTGTTATAATAATCATAAGTATATTATTTGACTTAATAGGTACAGCGGCGACAGCTGCGGATGAAGCACCATTTCATTCCATGGCGTCAAGAAAGCTTTATGGTGCTAAACAGGCAGTTATGCTCATAAGAAATGCCGACAAGGTATCAAATTTCTGCAACGATGTTGTCGGAGATATTTGCAGTGTAATAAGCGGTACGGCGGCTGCCTTTATAGTATACAAGTTTTCGGGAGGCGGTACGGGAGCGCAAAATTCAATTTTTGGGCTTTCAATTACTGCAATGGTTGCATCTCTCACTGTTGGAGGAAAAGCACTGGGAAAATCCATAGCATTGCAAAATAGTAATTACATTATATATAAAGTAGCGGTTGTTATAAAATTTCTTTTCGGAAAGTTAAATTTTAGAAAGAAAAAGAAATGGAATAATAAAAAAAAATGAATTAACAAGGTAAAATAAAGGAGTAATACAAGTGGGGTATTTGGATAGTATAAACTCTCCTGAAGATATAGAAAAATTGGAGATTGAGCAGTTAAAGGTTCTTGCAGAAGAAATAAGAACATTTCTTATATATAAAGTCTCAAAAACAGGGGGTCATTTAGCCTCCAATCTGGGTGTTGTTGAATTGACACTTGCGATTCATAATAACTTTAATACAAATAAGGATAAGATTGTTTGGGATGTAGGACATCAGACATATGTACACAAAGTATTGACAGGCCGAAAGGAAGATTTTGATACATTACGAAAACTCGGTGGGTTAGCCGGATTTCCAAAAACCTGTGAAAGTGTACATGATTGCTTTAACACGGGACACAGCAGTACGTCAATCTCTGCAGCACTGGGTATTGCCCGTGCGAGGGATATAAAGAAGGAAGACTATAGTGTAATGGCTGTCATAGGCGATGGGGCTATGACAGGCGGAATGGCTTATGAAGCCTTAAATGACGCTGGAAGACTAAACAGCAACTTTATTGTGATTCTTAATGACAATGAGATGTCCATAGCACAAAATGTTGGCGGAATGTCAAGGTACCTAAGTAAACTTCGTACTGACCCTGTTTACACAAAGACTAAAGAGGATATAGATAATTTTCTTGATAAACTGCCAAATATAGGTAAGAAAGCCAGAAAAGCAGTACGAAAACTAAAAAGTACTGTTAAATATCTCATTACGCCGGGAGTATTTTTTGAACAGTTAGGTTATAAATATTACGGACCTGTTGACGGGCATAGTTTGGACGAGCTAAATAAATCGCTGCAGGCTGCTAAAAAAATTAAAGGGCCTGTGCTGATTCATGTATGTACTCAGAAGGGAAAGGGCTATTCTTATGCAGAACAAAGTCCGGACAGGTTTCATGGAATAGCACCTTTTGAGGTGGAAACAGGACAAACCTATGGAAAGAAACTGCCGGACTATTCCGAAGTTTTCGGAGAAGCAGTTTTAAAAGCTGCCGGAATGAATGACAGAGTGGTTGCAATATCAGCAGCTATGGCAAAGGGAACGGGATTATTCAAATTCAGCGAAACGTACCCTCAAAGGTTTTTTGATGTGGGGATAGCCGAACAGCATGCAATTACATCGGCTGCCGGTATGGCCATTAACGGTATGGTACCCGTAGTTGCAGTTTATTCATCTTTTTTGCAAAGAGCATATGACCAGTTGATACATGACATAGCACTTCAAAAGCTGCATGTGGTTATAGGGGTTGACAGAGCAGGGATTGTAGGCGAGGATGGAGAAACTCATCAGGGTGAATTTGATTTATCTTTTTTAAATCATATACCTGATTTTACTATAATGGCTCCTGCAGACTATTACGAGCTTAGAGCAATGGTTGATTATGCCATAAATAAACATAACGGGCCTATAGCTATCAGATATCCCAGAGGCAGAGGAAAGGACTTAATTAAACAGGAAATTCCTCTATTGCCCGGCAAAGGAGCAGTACTGGAAGAAGGGCAACAGGTGTGTATACTGGCTGTTGGCAGTATGGTTGAAACAGCTTTACATGTATCACAAAAGTTAAAAGAACACGGTATTAATGCAGGAGTTGTTAACGCCAGATTTATTAAGCCTTTGGATGTAGAATTGATTAAGACATGTGCAGATAAATATAAATACCTTGTTACCATGGAAGACAATTGTGTAATGGGCGGGTTCGGAACAAGAGTACTTGATACCCTTAACACTTTTAATTATAAAACACGTTTACTTATAAAAGGTTTACCGGAGCAGTTTATATCTCAGGGCTCAAGAGATGAACTAATGAAAAAACTCAGACTAGATACAGACGCTGTAACAAATGATATAATAGAAATGTTAAAAAATACCATGTTATAATAAATCTTTGGAGGGTATATTTTGGAAAAGGAAAGACTTGACGTGCTACTTGTAAATAAAGGCTTGTTTGAGAGCCGTGAAAAATGCAAGAGTGCTATTATGGCAGGACTTGTGTGGATTAATGGAATCAGGGAGGACAAGCCGGGTACAAAAGTCCCTGTTGAATGTGAGATTGAAATAAAGGAAAATGTCAATCCTTATGTTAGCAGGGGAGGATTAAAGCTTGCTAAAGCCGTGAGTGCTTTTAATATAAATCTTGCAGATAAAACCTGTCTTGATATAGGTGCATCTACGGGAGGATTTACGGATTGTATGCTTAAAAACGGTGCAACAAAGGTAGTTGCTGTAGACGTTGGGTATGGTCAACTGGCTTGGGAGTTAAGAAACGACCCCAGAGTAATATGTATGGAACGTACAAATGTCAGATATGTTAAGCCGGAAGATGTCGGGTTTTTATCTGATTTCGCATCAATAGATGTTTCATTTATATCCCTTACAAAGGTGTTACCGGCAGTTCTGGCACTTTTAAAGGACGAGGCTGAGCTGGTATGTCTTATAAAACCGCAGTTTGAGGCAGGGCGTGAGAAGGTTGGTAAGCATGGTGTTGTCAGGGACAGCGCTGTCCATAAGGAAGTTATATTCAATATAATTAATTTTGTTCTTGCCAGCAATTTATTTATAAAAGAGTTATCGTATTCACCAATTAAAGGCCCGGAAGGCAATATAGAGTATTTATTGTATACAACGAAAAATGAAAATCAGGGTTCAAAAGATATTATTGAACTTGTAGAAGGTGTTGTTTCTGAAGCACACAACACACTGGTAAAAAGCTGAATAATCTGTTAAAGTGATTAAAAAAGATAAACAACTATGTTATTGCACGGCTCATGGAGGCTGACTATGAAAAAAATCGGAATTATAACCAACAGACAAAAAGATAAAGGTTTAGAGTATACAAAACAATTGGTTGCAAGTATTCAGAAACATGGTGGACAAGCAATTTTACCCACTTATGACGGTACTTTTGAGATGGATGATATTGATAACCATGTAGTTGAAATTTGTGATAATTGCGATATGATCATATGCCTCGGTGGAGACGGCACTTTTCTGAGAACAGCCAGAACCGCATATTTGTATGGACTCCCCATGTTGGGTATTAACCTTGGCTCTCTTGGGTTTTTAACTGATGTGGAAAAAGGTGAAATAGATAAAGCGGTAGAAAATATATTAAATGACAGGTACAGTTTAGAAGATAGAATAATGTTATCATCCAAATTATACAAGGATGGGAATTTAGTTGCCGAGGACGTGGCGATTAATGATATTGTGATTTCGAGAGGGGGTATTCCCAGAATACTTCATCTCAGTACTTATATTGATAATAACCTTGTTGAGATGTATCCGGGGGACGGCATTGTTGTGGCTACTCCAACAGGTTCCACAGCGTATTCTTTATCAGCAGGAGGGCCTATAGTTGAGCCTACATCGGATCTGATTATCATTACTCCAATTTGTCCGCATATTTTGTCATCAAGGGCATTAATTACATCGGATATGAGAAAAATAAAAATATGTGTATCACAGGGTTTTGAGCATAAAGCTATAGTAACTGTGGACGGGCAGAAAAATCTTGAAATAACAGGCGGAGATTACCTGGAAATAGAGAAAACTGAGAGTACGGTAAAAATAATCAGAGTAAATTCCAAGAACTTTTTTACAGTACTCAGAAGTAAAATTTACGAGAGAAAAGAGGAGTAAAATATGAAATATAACAGACATGCTAAAATTTTGGATATTATCGATAATAATGATATTGAAACACAGGAAGAACTTGCAGAAAAGCTTAAGCAACAAGGAATGGATGTGACTCAGGCCACAGTTTCCCGTGATATTAAGGAGCTAAGGCTGATTAAGGTTATGACTGCAGAAGGTAAATATAAGTATTCTGCGTTTGCTCAATCTGAAAATCAGGTTTCAAACAGATTGATTACTATACTTACAGAAGCATACGTCTCCAGTGATTATGCAAATAATATCGTTGTTGTTAAGACTCTCTCAGGTATGGCTCAGGCTGCCGGCTCTGCTATAGACTCTCTGAAATGGACTGAAATACTGGGTACAATAGCAGGAGATGATACATTGATAATGGTTTGCAGGGCTGAAAAAATTGCAGAGGACATAGTTAATAAATTTAATAAAATGATAAAATCATAAATTATTTTTTAAACAGGCAGGTGTTTTGTATGCTGTTACAGCTCGATATCCAGAATATTGCACTTATTGATAAGATAAGTCTTGAAATTGCACCGGGGTTAAATGTCCTCACAGGTGAAACCGGGGCGGGAAAGTCCATTCTAATTGATTCAATAAATGCTGTCCTCGGAGAACGTGTAAACAGGGACATAATTAGAAACGGTAAAGAAAAGGCATTTATTGAAGCTGTGTTCGAATATGACAGTACTTATATAAATGACATTTTGAATGAACTGGGTATTGAACATGAGGATGGCAGCTTAATCCTTTCAAGGGAAATAAGCTTGAGCGGAAAGAATACATGTCGTATAAACGGAAGATTGGTTAATGTTTCCGTGCTCAAACAGGTAGGACAGCTTCTTTTGGATATTCATGGTCAACATGACAATCAGTCCTTGCTTAAAACAGAATCTCATATTGATTTGTTGGATGCTTTTGGCGGAGAAACCATTCAAAAAGTTAAGTCTGAATATCACTGTCTCTTTGAGGAATATAAAACGGTAAAATCAAAACTTAAAGGCATTGTTGGAGATAAAGGTGAAATTGAACGCAGAATGGATATGCTGAAATTTCAGATTGACGAAATAAAAAATGCCAAACTAAAGGAAGGCGAGGACGAAGAGCTATTAAAAAGAAGACAATTACTCGCTAATTCCGAGAAGATAATGAATGCCATACATAGCTCTTATGAATTCCTCAGTGAAGGCGGAAACAGCGGTAAATCAGCTTCATATAATATTAACAAGGCACTTTTAGAGCTTGCAGCCGTTCAGAAGTATGATGAAGGGCTTATTCCTTTGTCCGAAAAACTGGAATCAGTGGTTTACCAGCTGGAGGATATTTGTGAGGAGTTGAGGGCAAGAAGGGATGAAGGGGATTTTGACCCTGATGAACTGTCCGTAATAGAAGAAAGACTTGATATTATTACGAGAGTCAAGAGAAAGTATGGAGCAGGTATTAAGGAAGCTTTGGATTTTCTCAAAAAATCCCAGATTGAATACGACGAATTACTTCAGAGCGAAAGCCTTGCTGAAGACTTAAAAAATCAGCTGGTATCCATAACTCAAAAGTTGCGGGAAACAGCTACTAAGCTGCATTCTCAAAGGGAAAAGGCAGCTCTTATTCTCGAGAGTAACATAACTGCCGAACTTGAAAATCTTGAAATGAAAAATGCACGTTTCAAAGTAAATATTGTAATAGAGGAAACAAAAAATAATTTTACTAAAAATGGTTTGGACAATGTGGAATTTCTCATTTCAAGTAATGCGGGAGAACCTTTGAAACCTCTTAGCAGAATAGCTTCAGGCGGTGAAATGTCAAGGATAATGTTAGCCATAAAAACCATTCTTGCCAATGTAGATGCAATCCCAACACTTATATTTGATGAAATTGATACCGGAATCAGCGGGAAAGCAGCTCAAAAGGTTGGAGAAAAGCTGTCCTACATATCGAGAACCCATCAGGTTATCTGTGTGACTCACTTGTCCCAGTTGGCTTGTATGGCTGATAATCATCTCTATATTGAAAAAAATTCTAACGGTGAAAATACATACACTACAGTAAGAATTTTGGATGAAAAAGGCCGTATTCAGGAAATAGCGAGAATAATAGGAGGTTCTGACATAACTTCCATTGCTTACAAGCATGCGGAGGAATTACTTCACTCTGCTGAAAATTTTAAGGCAAAATAAATATAGAAATGGTTTCCAAAAATCGAAAAGTCGCTAAACATGACAGATATGATATTTAATTACCTGTCATGTTTTTTTTTACTTGAATAATAAAAATGCATAAAGGTTAACTTATGATTATGATTTTGAGATCACGCTTTAATAGGCGTGATTTTATTATCCGCAAGCAGCCGTAAAGATATTTTAAATATCGGGAGAGTGAAAATAAATGCACTATATCAAATCAAATAAGAAAAAGCTGTTTGTATTATTATTTGTTTGTTTTTGTGTAATTACACTCAGTTACTTGCAAGCGTTTTCCGTAATTCCAGAAAAGCTTATTCTTCTGGAAGGAGAGGAGTATATTTACAATTTTAAAAGCTTCTATTTTGTAAATATCAAGGCTGATAACAGAGCAGTTTTAAAACTTAATAATACTGATATAAAAGCTCAGGGGAATTATCTGGAATTAATATCACCACTTTCTTTTAAAACACAAAAGAGAGGCTCGGTGAAGCTTAATTTCAAAGCATTTGGAGTTATACCATTAAAGACTATGCAAGTAGACATAATTCCTAGTAAAAAGCTTGCTGCATGCGGAAATACTATAGGGGTTAAAATTAAAATGGACGGTATTTTAGTAATCGGTCTTAGTGAGGTTGATAAGCCTGACGGTTCTAAAGCTGCGCCTGCAAAAGATGGAGGTATAAAAACAGGAGATGTAATTTATGAAGTAAATAACAAAAAATTATCAGGAATTAAAGATCTCGTTGAGCAGATTGATAACTGTAAAGGAGACAAACTGACAATTAAATTCAAACGTGGAAATGAATTTGCAAGTACTACCATTAGTCCGATTGAGGGTGTAAATGACAAAAAGTACCATATTGGATTATGGGTAAGAGACAGCACGGCAGGTATAGGAACTATGACATTTTATGATCCCGAAACTCATGGATTTGGCGCTCTGGGGCATGGAATAACGGATGCTGACACCGGAACCTTGATGCCTGTTAACAGCGGTGAAGTAATGGAATCAAATATTATTTCGGTAAGAAAAGGTGAGCAAGGAACCCCGGGAGAACTGAAAGGAATATTTATGGAAAACAAGCCTCCAATGGGAAATATATTTGCCAATGCAGAATGCGGAATATATGGGCAGATGTTCTCGGCCTTTCATATTGACAAAAACCGATTATATCCAATAGGCTTGCGAGGTCAAGTAAAAGTTGGACCTGCAACAATTTTGTCAAATATAGAAGGAAACAAAATTGAAGAGTTCAACATAATGATTGAAAAGGTTTCTAGGCAGTCTTTCAGCGGGCCAAAAGGAATGGTCATAAGAGTAACTGACAAGAAGCTATTAAATTCTACGGGGGGAATTGTGCAGGGTATGTCGGGCAGTCCGATAATACAAGATGGCAAATTAATTGGAGCTGTCACGCATGTTTTGGTTAATGACCCTACAAGAGGCTACGGAATATTTGTAGAATGGATGTTAAAAAATATTAACGAAGCCCCTGTAAAGCAAGAAGCAGGATAAACTACAGATAAAATGTCAGCAAGTAACATAAATATAAAAGAAAACATTATACTTATTTCTCTTTTTGGGCAATAATATAATGTTTTTTATTTTAAAGAAAAATTTCAAAATGCTAGAAAATGTGCTACTATATACTTATACAGCGTATTTTATTATTTCAGAAAAAATAATTCATAGGCAATTAGTGTAAAAAACTTGAAATAATGTCGAGTTCAAAATATAATAGATTCATGACATATAATGGAAAAATTAAAAACATGGGGGGTTTTCAGTTTGAGTAGTAAAAAAATAGAAGTCCTAATCGCAGATGATAACCGAGAGTTTGGAGACATCTTATGCGAGTACTTATCCAACCAGGAGGACATAGAGGTTGTTGGTCTTGCAAGAGATGGATTCGAAGCAGTTGATTTAATCCTTCAAAATACTCCTGATATAGCAATTCTAGACATAATTATGCCTCATTTAGATGGTTTGGGCGTTTTGGAAAAAATAGCGTCATCAAATCTTGAGAAAAAGCCATTATTTATTGTTCTTTCTGCCGTGGGACAGGATAAGATTACCCAACGCGCTTTATCATTAGGTGCGGAGTACTACATAGTGAAGCCATTTGACATGGATGTTCTGGTAAGCCGAATCAGACAACTAAAGGATAATACATACTTGCCTTCAGCTAGCACTTCCACATCAATGAATTCTTCCATATCGCAACACAAGAGTGATTCATTTATCAATGAAAAGAAGCCGGCTCATATCAATAATACTTCAAGAAGCCTTGAAGTTGAAGTAACAAATGTCATGCATGAGATAGGAGTGCCTGCACATATTAAGGGCTATCAGTATTTGAGAGATGCAATAATGATGGTTGTTAAGGATCTTGACGTAATAAATTCCATCACCAAATTGCTGTATCCAAGTATTGCAAAGGAATACAATACAACTCCAAGCAGAGTTGAAAGGGCAATACGCCATGCAATTGAAGTTGCGTGGAGCAGAGGTCAGGTAGAGGCTATCGACGCACTGTTTGGCTATACTGTAAACATAGGCAAGGGAAAACCTACCAATTCAGAATTTATTGCAATGATTGCCGATAAGCTGAGATTGGAATTGAAGGTAAGCTAAGTAAGGTATACTATGTTAGAAGTGATTCTAAACCAACTGACTTCTTCGCTTTATAGGGTAAACGTAATGTTTAATCTAATAAAGTGAAGGAGTTTTTTGTATGAATCAATAGATAATCTCAAAATTCAGGTATAATTACCACTGACCACTTGACTTTTTTTGATATTAAGTTTTCAAGTAATCAACATTTTAATAAAAAAGTTTTTAGACAAAAGGGAGTGTACACAATGAATAATTTGAGAGAGGAATATATCAATAACACTTTTAGAAAAATAATGGTGATACTTTTATTTCTAAGTATAGCCTTAATTGCTATTTGCTTACTTAATCCCGCTACAAATGAAGGGGATGCTGCAAGGACTATTCGGTCTTTTGGATACACTAATTCTATTAAATTGATACCTTTAAAAACATTACCTCTTATGTTTACAAAAAACTCTCCATATGTTTTCTGGTTTTTTTATATTTTGTTATTTATTCCGCTAGGTGCTTTAATACCATTTGGAATTAACAGATATTTTAATAAATCATTGATTTTTAAATGTTATATCGCCTGCATATTAACTGTCCAACTAATCAGGGCGATTTTTCCGGTAGGGCTTGTCAATGTTGATATTGCAACGTTAAATTTTATAGGTTGCATGATTGGGTTTTTAATCTTTAAATATATACTTTTTAAAATAGCATTTATTTTTGATAATACCCCAAATACCTGATATTAACTTCAACTTGTACTAAAGGGGCTGTAGTAAATCTTATGTAATTATATCGTGGTATATATTCTCAACAAGTTTAATCACTTACTCTACCTTTATGGATGGCAATACAATTTCTGCTCTCAGCCCTTTTCCAATATCGCTTGATAAAAGTAAATGTCCCTTATGTGCTTTTGCTATTCTTGCAACCATTGGCAACCCTAGGCCATGTCCATTATGGCGTGGACGTTTTCTCTTGGATGAAAAGGGTAACTCTAATAAATCAGGAAGCTCATTTTGGGAAACCCCTTTACCGTCATCAATTACGACAAAGCTGCAGGTCTTACTTCCTTCATTATAGAATGTTTGCAGGAGTATATGGCAACCATCCGGATTATGGTTAATGCTATTTAGAATAAGGTTAGTAATGGAACGCATCAGCAGCCGTTCATCGCCACTTACTTGAGCATTTTCATCATTAATCTCTACATCCAGTATAAAATGTTCATCTAATCCGTTATTTAAGAAATCAGAGGCTGCTTGTCTGACTAATGCTGATAGGCGGATAGGTTTTTTGTCAAGGGGCTGCATTTCATATTCCAGCATAGAAACAAGGTTTAAGTCACTTACAAGAGAACCCAATTTCTCTGCCTGTTGACGTATAATACCTGCTTGTTGTCTTTTTTGGACGGGGATATCACTACTTTCCTCCAGATTACTTGAGTAGCCAAGCACTATGGAAAGTGGGGTTCGTATGTCGTGTGAAATACCTGCAATCCAGTTTGAACGAGCTTCATCTCTGCTTTTCAAACTGGCATTTCTTTGTCTTAATAAAGCTGAAGCACTGTTCACGCTTTGTGCAAGATTGGCTAAGACTCCTTTTGGCTCTACATATACTTCTATGTCCTCAGCAAGTCCTTGTATTCCTTGAGTTAGCGGACGGATGGAGCGAATCAGCTTGGAGCCGATGAAAAGTGATAAAAGTACTGCAAGTGCAATATTACCAATGAGTAAAGAAGCTATCCTCAATGGTGAAGAAGAAACCCAACTTGTTGGAAGTATATGCTGATATTTTGCCAAGCTTCCTTTTGGATACCCCACAACTACCAAGCCTTCAGCATGTTCCCACACGAAAACGGGATAATCCATCAAGTAGTTACGGGTAAATTTGGCTACGTCAGCTAAAGAATAGGTTTTGGTAAGTTCATGTGGCAGCATGTAATTCCATGCTATGTGTCCTGTTCCGTCAACCAGCATTGCCCACGCATGATGCTGCCTCAATAATTCTGATGTGGAGAAGTCTAAGGAATAAGAAGCATTGGGCGAGATACGCAAGCTTTTTGCCACATTTTGAACAACATCATTAGGAGAATGACCGGCATTCATACCCTTGAATACCCAGACACCTAACAGTATAAAGTTGAAAATCAGCAGAAAGATGGAAATTATCACGGTTGCACTAATAAACCGCTTCAAGATTCTAAATGTGCTTTCCATTTTACACCTCCTTCACCATCAATTTGTAGCCTAACCCTCTGATAGTCAGCAAATATTCCGGACTGGAGGGATTATCTTCAATTTTTTCACGAATACGGCGGATATGTACCATAAGTGTATTCTCGTAACCATAATAATCATCCCCCCATGCAGCTTGACAAAGGGCATCACTGGTTACGATGCGATTCCTGTTTTCATAAAGCTTAAATAGCAGTGCATGTTCTTTTGCTGTCAAAGGGTATTCAGTACTGCCATTGCGAACAATACCACCTTCAAGATCAATAATGCGCTCTTTTAATTGGAAGACAGGACGTTGTTCCTGTTTTGGTGTTGAATAAACTCGTCTCAGAATTGCTGTCAGACGAAGAATTAATTCCCTTGGTAAAAACGGTTTTACAATGTAATCATCCGCGCCAAGACCAAGCCCTAATAAACGATCTTCATCCTCACCTCTTGCTGATAAAAAAAGTACAGGCATATTTGAGAATTGACGCAAGGCGGACAACAGGGAGAAACCGTCCCCATCAGGCAACATCACATCTAAAATAGCTATATCGGGCTTTACAGATTTGATTACTTCCAATGCCTCTGCACAATTGGAGGCTTGAAAAATGGAGGTGAATCCTTCTTTGCGTAAAAACCCGTTTATCATATTCCTTAATTCAAATTCATCATCTATAATGAGAAGCTTTTTATTTTTTATATCATCCATTTAAAATCCCTCCACAGTAATTGTATATTACTTTCATTTGTATTTCACCTTTAATATCAACCCTGATTTAAAATTTAAGGTTGACGTAAGGTTGATGTTAGTTTGAAGAAAGGTCACCTTGTTATACTTTCTCACATAAGGAACATTACTAAACAGATTGGAGCGAAAAATATGGATCAAATTGTGGCTACTTATAATCTCTCTAAACGATATGGTAATACCTATCGTGTGAAAGATGTTAATTTATCAGTATGTGAAGGGGATATTTATGGTTTCCTTGGTCCTAACGGGGCAGGAAAATCAACTACATTAAAAATGATTTTAGGACTATCTCGGCCTACTGATGGCAAAGTAACAGTCTTTCAAAAGGATTTTGAAGCAAATCGCCGTCTTATTTTGAGTCAAACAGGCTCTCTGATAGAATCACCATCCTATTATGGTCATCTCACAGGACTTGAAAACATGCGTGTTATTCAAAAGCTTCGTGATGTACCGGATAAGAATGTAACTGAAGCTCTGAAAATTGTTCGTTTAGAAAATCAAAAAAATAAAAAAGTCGGACAGTATTCGCTAGGTATGAAGCAGCGTTTAGGCATTGCAATGGCAATCTTATCTTTCCCAAAGCTTTTAATTCTGGATGAGCCTACAAATGGTCTTGACCCTGCGGGAATTGGTGAAATCAGAGAGTTAATTAAATCTTTACCACAACGCTATGATATGACAGTGTTGATTTCCAGTCATCTGCTTTCAGAAATTGAGCAGATGGCAACTTCGGTAGGTATTATCAACGATGGAAGGATGGTGTTTCAAGGTAGTATGGATGAACTGAAAAATAAAAGCCGTCCAACTATTGTGTTAAAAACAAAGAACAATAAGTTGTCACAGAAGTTGCTTCTTTCCAAGGGATTGGCTTGTGAGGAACATGATGATTCCTTGGTATTCGAAAACCTGACGGACGAACAGGTAATACAGGCAAATAGAAGTTTAGTCGAAGCTAATATTGATGTGTTACGTATTGAAGAAAACAACAAGAATCTGGAGAGTATTTTTCTGGATATCACAGGAAAGGAGAGTAGCTTGTAATGAAAGTCTTTAGCCTTGAATTGTATAAATTACGTCATAAACGTTTGTTTTTAATGGTAACATTATTTTTACTCGTTGAAATCGGCTGGGCTTTTATGACGGCTAGTATGTCCTTTTCTCGTAATCCTGATAGTGCCGGATGGGAGTTGCTTGTTGCAACGTTATCCTCTATGAATAGCTTGTTCTTACCAATTTTATCGGCTATATGTGTATCTCGTATTTGCGATATGGAGCATAAAGGGAATACCTGGAAATTACTATTGAGTGTTTCAGTAAGGCGCAGCAAGCTTTATATGGCGAAATATATTTCTGCATCTGCTGTAATGTTGTGGGCATGTCTACTCCAAGTGCTTGCTATTACAGGATTTGGTATTATTAATGGTATTGAACAACCTGTCCCGATGTTTCTTTTGTTTCGATTCATTATGGGGACTTTGTTAACTAATATGGTAATTATAGCATTGCAGCAATGGATATCTATGGCAGTAAAAAATCAGGCCTTTGCTCTGTCCCTGGGTATGCTTGGTGGGTTCATTGGGATGACGGCAGATTTACTGCCATCAGGAATAAGAAGGATTTTTGTATGGTCTTACTACACAGGGTTAAGTCCTGTTACACAAAGCTATACTAGTGAAAAAATGCATTTTGTTGTAAGAGATATGGGTTCATTATTGCCTGTGATGCTGACTCTGATAGTGGCCGGAATAGCTTTTTATCTGGCTGGTAGCATACATGTAGCAAGACAAGAAGTATAAGGAGGAGTTATTATGCTAAGAAGATGTGTTTGTGCTGAATGGATGAAATTGCGACATTCTTATATATGGATGATACTGATGATTCTTCCTGTTGTAAGTGTGTTGATTGGTAGTGCCAATTTTTATATGAACCAAGGTGTATTAACAAAAAAGTGGTATAGCCTATGGTCTCAAGTAGGTTTATTTTACGGGGAATTCTTTTTCCCCATTCTTATTGCTATTTGCTGTGCGTACATGTGGAGAATGGAACATCATAATAAAAACTGGAATATGATTATGACTGCACCCGTATCAAAGACAGGTATCTTTCTGGCTAAGTTGATAGTAGTGGGTGGGTTGATGATATTTGTTCAGATATTAATTTTTATATTGTATTTTTTAGGGGGGAAGTTGGTAGGTATAACAGATGAGCTTCCGAAAGAACTGTTCGGATGGTTGTTTCGAGGATGGATTGCCGCCCTCACAATCAGTGCTCTGCAATTAGCTTTGTCCATGCGTATCCGCAGTTTTGCCGCTCCTATTGGTATTGGGTTATGTGCTGCTTTCCTTGGTCTTGGCATGTATGT